>NZ_JBFAMX010001207.1:0-1388 GCF_040659615.1 Nonomuraea sp. NPDC049784 | reverse complement strand
GCGGCGACGAGGTGAACGAACTGCGCGCGATGGGCATCCCCGGGCAGCACGTCACGGTCGTGCCCTGCGGGGTGGACCTGCGGGCGTTCTGCCCCGAGGGGCCGGTGGCGCCGCGCACCGCGGGCAAGCTGATCCTCTGCATCGGCAGGAGGGTGCCGCGCAAGGGCGTGGACACCGTGATCAGGACGCTGCGCCAGCTCCCGGACGCCGAGCTGGTGATCGCGGGCGGCAGCCCGGAGGACGACGAGGCGGTCAGGCTGCGTGGGCTGGCGCAGGCGTACGGGTTCGAACGGCGGGTGCACGTGATCGGCAGCGTGCCGCGCGAGCACGTGCCTGCGCTGATGCGCTCGGCCGACGTCGTGGTGACGGTGCCGTGGTACGAGCCGTTCGGCATGGTGCCGGTCGAGGCGATGGCCTGCGGCGTGCCGGTCGTGGCCTCGGCGGTCGGCGGGCACCTGGACACGGTCGCAGGCTGCGGCGTGCTGGTGCCGCCGCGCCGCCCGCGCGCCCTGGCCAGGGCGCTGCGCGATCTGCTCGACGACCCGGACAAGCGGGCGGCCCTCGGCGCGGCAGGGGCGCGCAGGGCCCGCGAGAGGTACGGCTGGCCGCGCGTGGCCGAGCTGACCGAGGCCGTGTACACGCAGGTCATCGACGGCAAGGTATGCCGCCTGGCCGCTCTGGGGAGTTGATCGTGGACGCACATCTGGAAAAGCTCTGGACGACCCTGGAGAAGGTCGATGACCAGGCGGTCACCGTCCGTGCCTGGGGCGGGAAGCTGGCCGGCGTGCTGTCCGCCGGGGGCAGGCTGCTGACCTGCGGCAACGGCGGCTCGGCCGCGGAGGCGCAGCACCTGACGGCCGAGCTGGTCGGCAGGTTCAGGGACGACAGGCAGCCGTACGCGGCGATCCCGTTGCACGCCGACGGCTCGACGCTGACGGCGATCGCCAACGACTTCGGCGCCGAGCAGATCTACGCCCGGCAGGTACGCGCCCACGGCAGGCCCGGCGACGTGCTGCTGTGCCTGTCCACCAGCGGCACCAGCCCGAACGTGCTGGCCGCGGCGAGCGCGGCGCAGGAGGGCGGCATCCTCGCCTGGGCCATGACCGGCCCCGCGCCGAACCCGCTGGCCGAGCTGTGCGACGAGACCGTCGCCGTGCCGGGGGAGGAGCCGGCGACCGTACAGGAGGTGCACCTCGCCCTGATACACCTGCTGTGCGACGCGGTCGAGGAAGCACTGTGACGGGACCGCTCGTCGTCATCGGGGACACACTGCTGGACGTGGACGTCGAGGGCGACGCCGAGCGGCTCTGCCCGGAGGCCCCCGTCCCGGTGGTGGACGTCTCCGCCGAGCAGGCCCGTCCCGGCGGGGCGGGGCTGGCGGCGCTGCT
>NZ_JBFAMX010001206.1:0-1398 GCF_040659615.1 Nonomuraea sp. NPDC049784 | reverse complement strand
CGGCCGTTCACGTCCGCGCCGGCCGTCAGCAGCGCGCCGGCCACCTCGACGCGGTCCCACGCGGCGGCCGCGCACAGCGGCAGCCCTTCTTCGCTCGCACTATTGGGATCGGCGCCGCCGGCGAGCAGCTTGCCCACTGTCTCCAACTCGCCGTTCAACGCCGCGCGGTAGAGCTGTTCCTCATGCATGACAGGGACCCTAACCTGGTCCGGCCGCGCCCCGGGCCATGTCAGGGCCCCGTGTCATCGCTTGGTACGCGCCAAAGCCCCGTCCAGGTTCAAACACCTACAAGGGATGACACGTTTTTCCTACCGGGGGAGGAGCTTCAATCCCGGCCAAACGCGATATGTTGCGAGTATGACTGATCCAGGTGAGCTCCGCGCGTCGGACGCCGAGCGCGAGGCCGTCGTCGAGCAGCTCCGTGTCGCCTCGGTCGAAGGCAGGCTCACGCTCGCCGAGCTGACCGACCGCACGGAGGCCGCCTATACCGCGACCACGCACGCGGAGCTGGCCCTGCTCACCCAGGACCTGCCGTCCGGAGCCATGCCCGCCCCCGTCCCCGTTCCCGTGCAGCACGAGGGCAGGAAGCGGCGGTGGTTCGTGGGTGTCATGGGCGACACCAAGCGGCGCGGCACCTGGCGGATCGACCAGGAGCTGGGCGCGGTCGCCGTGATGGGCGACGTGCTGCTCGACCTGCGCGAGGCCGAGGTGCGCACCGACATGGTGGACATCACCGCCGTCTCCGTGATGGGCGACGTGAAGATCATCGTGCCCGACGGCGTGAACGTGGACCTCGACGGCATGGCCGTCATGGGCGACAAGAAGGTGGACGTCCTGGAGGCGGCCCCCGGCATGAACGTCCCCGTGGTGCGCGTGCGCGCGTACGCGGTGATGGGCGACGTCAAGGTGATCGGCGACTCGCGGGCGCAGCCGCTGCAGCGCGGGTTCGCGGCCTGGCGCGAGCACTGGCGGCGCCTGCACGGCGAGGACTGGCGGGCCCTGGGCAGGCAGATGCGCCGCGAGGGCCGCGAGCTCGGCAGGCAGCTCCGCGACGAGCGTCGCGACCTGAGAAGGGGCTACTGAGAGGGCTCAGCCGACCAAGGACACAGGCTGCCGATAGGCAGACTCGTAACGTTCCAGGAGCACGTCCACCAGCTCGGGCGCCGGGCCGAGCACGTCCGACACCACCGTGGCGCCCGCTTCGAGGGTGCTCCGCCGTACCTTGTCCGCGAAATAGCCGGGCGCCAGCAGATACGGCGCGACGGCCACCCTCGGGGCGCCCGCCCGTCTGAGCGCGGCGACCGCCTCGGCGGGGGAGGGGGCTGCGGCCGAGGCATAGGCGGCGGACACCGTCCACCAGCCGGAACGCCGCCACGCGCGCGCCAGCTCCGCGATCAC
>NZ_JBFAMX010001205.1:0-1404 GCF_040659615.1 Nonomuraea sp. NPDC049784 | reverse complement strand
GGACGATCCCATCAGTACGTGCGGCCTGCCGGCGGCCATCAGAGCCGGCTCGGCGGGATCGGGCGGCGGCGCGGCGTTCTCCACCACGACGTGCGCGTTCGTGCCGCCGAAGCCGAAGCTGCTCACGCCCGCGACCCTCCGGCGGGCGGCGGAGGGCCAGTCCGTCACCTCGGTGGGCACGAAGAACGGCGACCCGTCGAAGGGGATCAGCGGGTTGGGCCGGCGGAAGTGCAGGTTGGCGGGGATCCTGCCGCGTTGCACGCACAGGGCCGCCTTGACCAGGCCGACGAGCCCGGCGGCCGCCTCCAGGTGCCCCATGTTGGTCTTCACCGATCCGAGCGCGCAGCGGATGCCGTCGTCCCCGAACACCTCGGCGAGCGCGGCGACCTCGATCGGATCGCCCAGCGGGGTGCCGGGGCCGTGCGTCTCCACCAGGGCGACATCGGCGGACGTGACGCCCGCCGTCTGCCAGGCGCGGCGTACGACGTCGGCCTGTGCGGCGGCACTGGGTGCGGTCAGGCCGTTCGTGCGCCCGTCCTGGTTGATCGCGCTGCCTCGCACCACCGCGATGACGGGGTCGCCGTACCGTACGGCGTCGGAGAGCCGTTCCAGCAGGACGACTACCGCGCCCTCGCCCCGTACGATGCCGTCGGCGTCGGCGTCGAAGGCCCGGCACCGCCCGCTCGGCGAGATCCCGCCGAGGAGGCCGTAGTTGAGCCCGACGACCGGGGACAGCGCGAGGCTCACCCCGCCCACGAGGGCGGCGTCGCTCTCACCGGAGCGCAGGCTCTGCACGGCCAGGTGCACGGCCACCAGCGACGACGAGCAGGCGGTGTCCACCGCCAGGCTCGGGCCGTGCAGGTCGAAGGCGTACGAGAGCCGGTTCGCGGCGATGCTCAACGCGCTGCCGGAGTTGGCGTACGCCCCGATCCCTGCGCCCCCGGCGTCCTGCATGCGGCCGTAGTCGTAGTTGGCGATCCCGGCGAAGACCCCGGTCCGGCCGGCCCGCAGCCGATCCAGCGGCACGGCCGCCCGGTCGATGGCCTCCCAGGCGACCTCCAGCAGAAGCCGCTGCTGCGGATCCATGGCGGCGGCCTCGCGGGGCGAGATGCCGAAGAACCCGGCGTCGAACTCCTCCACCCGCTCCAGCAGCGCTCCCCAGCG
Source organism: Nonomuraea sp. NPDC049784 (assembly GCF_040659615.1). Lineage (NCBI taxonomy): Bacteria > Bacillati > Actinomycetota > Actinomycetes > Streptosporangiales > Streptosporangiaceae > Nonomuraea > Nonomuraea sp. NPDC049784. Next base: position 240 of record NZ_JBFAMX010001205.1, on the reverse strand, counting down.
ACATGCGGCCGGATCCGCACCCGCCCGCCGGACGGCATCGTCGTCCAGCCGCCAGCGCTCCGGCGGCACCTCGCGTACGGTGTCGACCTCGTCGCACAGCAGCCGCCAGAAGCGGTCCGGCGAGTCGACCGCGCCGGGGAGCCGCAGCCCGATGCCGACGACGGCGATCGGCTCGGCGATAGGACCGGCGCCGGACACCTGGGCGCTGTCGTCCCTTCCCTGCCGGTCGGCGGGCGCGGA
>NZ_JBFAMX010001204.1:0-1406 GCF_040659615.1 Nonomuraea sp. NPDC049784 | reverse complement strand
AATAGACTTATCATTTTTTGGTTTGTGGTTTCATGTGTTTTGCTTTTCCTTTCTTGGTTTTGGGGTCGGGCCGCGGCCCCCCTCCGGTCCGGCGCGCTCCCCGCCCCACCCCTCATGGGCTCTGCCAAATGCTGTTGACCCACACGTCCCCTCCCTGACGCTGGTAGGTGACGACGACCCCGCTCGGCTCGTGTACCGGAGTGGTGCTGATGGACAGGCCGTCGCTGTCGGCCACGACGGCCACGCTCACCAGGGTCGACATCGCGGACACGGTCACCCTGGCCCGCGACCGCGCACCGTCCAGCGCCCGGACGGGCGCCCTGAGCAGATCTTCCCGTACGCCTTCCGGCAGCGCCGGCATCCGCTGCCCGAACGGCGGCGCGGTCACCAGTACCTGGCGCCGTTCGGCCGCGTCGATGCGCTCGCGCAGCACGGACACCAGCTCGTCGGGTACGTCCTCCCGCTCCGTGATGAGCCGGCGCAGCCGCATGGCCCCGGCCGTGCAGTCCTCGCGTACGCGGGGATCCCCCGGGTCGGCCCCGTCGGCGAGCTGCTTGAGCAGCGACTCCGCCACGTCACGGATCGCGGCGTACCGGCGTAGCCGGTCGGCGTGGATGCGCTGGGCGGACACCCGCCAGGCGTCGTCGGCGATCAGCCGGCGGGCCAGCAGCGCGGCGTCCTCGGCCCGGACGCGGAGCGTGTGGCAGCCCGCCGCGTACCCGAGCTGGAGCGTGATGCTCCCGACCATGACCATGAGGTACTTGGCGATGGAGACCCGGTCGACCGTCCCCGTCACGATCATCGCGGCCAGCATGACGCCGGCGTTGACGGAGAGGAACGCGATCAGCTCGCTCCGCCAGCGGGGCCGGTTCCACAGGAGCATGACGCCGAGCCAGCCCACCGAGCCCCAGCCCCAGTCGGCCGCGCCCAGCAGGTCCTCGGGGCGGCAGGACACGATCACCGCGACGTCCACGGCCAGCACGGCGACGGCCGGCCGGCCGGCCCTGGTCAGGCCGCCGAACGTCCTTATCAGCGATCGCGCGGCGATCACCGCGATCGCCGTGTAGCCGATCCAGGCGGCCGCCGCCAGGCTCGGCCAGCGGAAGGACGGCCAGCCCGCGATGGTGACGGTGAGGTCGTAGCCGATGTGCCAGGCCGCGGTGATCACCACGGCGCCGATGGCGGTGTAGCGGGCGTAGCGCTGGGCGACCTCCTCGATGTCATCGGTCATGGCCGCCACCACAGGCTCACCCGGGTGCCCTGGTCGCCGGACCGGATGTCGGCACCGGCGTTCGGCAGCGAGCGCATCGTGTCGAGGATCGACCCGCGCACGCCGAACCGGTCGGGCGGCACCCGCGCGGGGTCGAAGCCGCCGCCCGCGTCCGCGACCTCCACCCGGATCTCCC
>NZ_JBFAMX010001203.1:0-1409 GCF_040659615.1 Nonomuraea sp. NPDC049784 | reverse complement strand
GAACGCAAGCGCCGACCCGCCAGGTGAACCGTTCGCCCTGACCGGCATCCAACAGGCCTACTGGGCCGGCCGCCGCGACGACTTCGACCTCGGCGGCGTCGACTCCCACCTGTACGCCGAGGTGGACGTCCCCGATCTCGACGTCGACCAGCTCGGGCGGGTGTGGCGCACCCTGATCGACCGGCATCCGATGCTCCGCGCCGTCATCACCAACGACGGTCGCCAGCAGATCCTGCCCACGGTGCCACCGTACGAGATCCACACCCTTGACCTGCGGCAACGGCCCGACGCCGCAGAACGCCTTGCCGCCTCCCGCACCCGGCTCTCCCATCCGCGCCGTGACCCCGCGACCTGGCCCCTGTTCACCATCGAGGCCGCCCTTCTGCCCGACGGCATCACCCGCCTGTTCCTGTCCTTCGACCTCCTCATCGGCGATGCTCTGAGCTGGCAGATCCTCTACCGCGAAGCCCGAGCCCTGTACCAGGACCCGACCGCCGAACTGCCGCCGCTCACCATGACCTTCGCGGACTACGTCGCCCATCAGCGCGCGGTGGCCTCCAGCGACCGCTACGTCCGCGACCGCGACTACTGGCAGGCCCGCCTGGGTGAGCTGCCCGCACCGGCGCCGCTTCCGGTCCTCACCCAGCGCGCCGACGGCGGCGCGCCCTGCTTCCGGCGCCTTCAGTCCTGCTGGACCGGTGAGGAGCTCACAGCGCTTCGCGCGGTGGCCGCCGCCCACGGGACGACGCTGTCCGCGCTCCTGCTCGCCGCGTTCAGCGACAACCTCGGCCGCTTCACCAACACCCGCAGCTTCCTCGTCAACGTCACCGTCTACAACCGGCCGCCGATCCACCCGCAGATCAACCAGATCGTCGGCGACTTCACCTCCACCATCCTGACGAGCGTGAACCTCTCGGCGGCCACGTTCGCCGAGCGGCTGCGCACACTGCAGCACCAGCTGTGGGCAGACCTGGACCACAGCACCTACAGCGGCGTGGACGTGCTCCGGGAACTGCGCGCCGGCTCGCAGGCAGCGGGCGGCGCACCCGTGGTGTTCACCAGCACCCTCGACATGCAGGTCCCAGGCACCGACCCCGGGCCCTTCCCGGGCCGGATCGTCTACGGCATCGGGCAGACCCCGCAGGTGCTGCTCGACTACCAGACCTATGAGGCCGCGGGCCAGCTGGTGATCAACCTGGACACCCGCGACGGCGCGTTACCCGACGGGTTCGTCCAGGCCCTGCTCGAGGAGCACACCGACGCGCTGCGCGCCTTGATCGAGGACCCGGCAGCCACCGAACGACCCCACCTCGTGCTGCCCCCCACCCCCGCGACGCTGCCTGAGCCGCTCGGGGGCGGGCGGTTGCTGCACCAGCCGTTCCTGGATCGCGTTCGCGACCATCCCGAAC
>NZ_JBFAMX010001202.1:0-1409 GCF_040659615.1 Nonomuraea sp. NPDC049784 | reverse complement strand
CCCCGGCCTCGGCCAGCGCGCGGGCGCACGCCGAGCCGAGCCCCCCGGCGCCGCCCGTGACGAGCGCCGTCCGCCCGCTCAGGTCGATCGTGACAGCCATCCCCGATGGACCTCATTAGGTCAAACGATTGACCTGACCATAACCCGATCCCCGCAAACCGGACAAGAGGGAGATCAGTCCCGCACGGGCCAGCCGAGCTCCTCGTAGAAGGCGTCGCGGGCTCGCTCGAACGAGGCGCGGTCCAGCACGGCGCCCTGGTGAGGCCCCTCGGTGATGGGCTCGTCGTGCATCCGGGCGGGCAGCTCGTCGGGGCCGCCGCCCTCGCGGGCCGCGTACGCGCGCAACGCGTCGAGCCGCGCCTGGCCGGCAGCCAGCAGGTCGTCCAGGGTGAACTCGTCCCCGTGGACGGCGGTGACCAGGGCGGTCAGGTGGTCGACGGTCAGCGGGCGGGTGGGGGAGGAGGCGAAGACGCACAGGTTCAGCGCGTCGAGCCCGCTCCACAGCCGCAGCAGCCGGGCGGTGCGCCGTCCCCGCTCGGCGTCGAGCTCGGCGACCGGGGCGGGTTCCACCCCGATCCGGCCGGCCTCGCCGAAGCTGTACGCCAGCCCGGCGACGGGGTCGAAGTCGAGGTCGTGCTCCAGCGCGTCGTAGCGCGGCCCGCCCGGGGCGATCGCGTACCCGAGCCCGATGCCGGGCTGGACGCGGGGGTCGAAGCAGGGCAGCTCGGCGCCCTTGACGGTCATCGCGTACGGGGCGGCACCGGGACCGAGCTTGGCGGCCGCCCGCGCCGCGCCCTCGGCGAGCAGGTCGCCCACGGCGCCGGTACGTGTCGCGACGTCCCTGATGAGCCCGGGCAAGGCCGCCGCGTCACCGAACGCGGGCCCGCCGGGCAGCAGGCCGTGCTCGGCGCACTCCATGGCGAACGCCAGCGTCCCGCCGAGGGAGACCGGGTCGAGGCCGAGGTCGTTGCAGAGGGCGTTCGCGCCGAGCACGGCGTCGAGGTCGTCGATCCCGAGGTTCCACCCGAGCGAGAGGAACGCCTCCTGCCCGAGCCCCCCCGACCTCCGCTCCGCGGTGCCCGGGGGCGCGTACACCTTGAGGCAGTCGTTCGGGCAGCCGGGGCAGGCGCCGGTGGTCGCCACCGCCCGTCCGTCGTAGTCCCGCATCTCGGGGACCCGCAGCCCGGCCGCGCCGGACACCGAGAAGTTCCGCACCGAGGCGTACCCGGGGGCGGGCGGCTCTCCGACCCATCCGGCGAACCCCGGCAGCCCCGCCTGGAGCGCCGCGAGCGGGTTCGTGGCCAGTGAGTCCCGGTAGTAGGCGGCGATCCGGGCGACCGCCTCGGGGCCGGCCACCTCCGCGGGCGCGTCGCCCACGCACACGATGGCCTTGAGGTTCTTGGCCCCGA
>NZ_JBFAMX010001201.1:0-1410 GCF_040659615.1 Nonomuraea sp. NPDC049784 | reverse complement strand
CCCGGTGCGTCCTGCCCCCGACCCGGACGGCCGCCTCCATGCCGGACCCACCCACCGCCACGGCCGGGATGGCCATACCGCTGCTGGGCTCGCCAGGCGGGACCGCCGCGCCGGGGGGCGCCACGATGAGCGGGCGCGTCGGCGCGGCGTCAACGGGCGGTCCGCCCGGCGCGGGCACCGCTGCCCCGGGCACGGACGCGATGGGCGCGGGGGCAGGAGGCGCCGGTGGCGGGACGTTCGCGGGGTCTGCGGTTCATGGCTCCGACGGGCCGAGGCCTCTGTGCCACGGGCCGCTCGCCCTCAGAGGCGGTCACGCGGCCCCTTACTGCCGCTGGTGCGGCCGGGTGGACGCCGACTGGCGCTGCCCGTCCTGTGGCAGCCCCAGGCTTCGCGCCGTCGTCACCGGCGCCAGGCGTACGGCGGAGGAGCTCGGCAGGGCCTTCCCCTCCGTGCAGGTGCGCACGTCGGGCCGCGACGGCGTGCTGGCCACCGTCCCTGACACCCGTGCGCTGGTCGTCGCCACCCCCGGCGCCGAGCCCGTGGCGCAGGGCGGGTACGCGGCCGCCGTGCTCCTCGACGGATGGGCACTCCTGGGCAGGGCCGACCTGAGGGCGTCCGAGGAGACGGTCCGCCGGTGGATGAACGCCGCCGCCCTCCTCCGTCCCGCCGCCGAGCTGGTGGTGCTCGGCGACGCCGCGCTGCCCGCCGTACAGGCCCTGCTGCGGTGGGACCCCGTCACTCACGCCGAGCGCGAGCTGGGCGACCGCGCCGAGCTGGGGTTCCCCCCGGCGGTGCGGATGGCGACGCTCACCGGCGCGGCGAGCGCGGTCAGGCAGATGCTCGACGAGGTACGCCTCCCGCCCGGCGCCCAGGTGCTCGGCCCCGTCCCCATGGACGAGTCCGGCCTGGAACGGGCCATGATCCGGGTCCGGCGGTCCGGCGGCGCCGCGCTGGCCGCCGCGCTCAAAGGGGCCAGTGGGGTACGTGCGGCGCGTAAGACGCCAGATGTCGTGAAGGTAAGTGTCGACCCACTCGACCTGATTTAGACCATTTCCCCGATTCGCTCATCTGGAGACCAGCCGTTAGCGTGCCCCTGTGTCGATCGAATGGGTGAACCGGGCCATCGACGCCCTGCGCGCCTGGGGGCGCGCGCGGGAAGTCGAGGTGGACGCGGACGAGGTCCGCCTGCTCTGCGACTACGCCAGCGACTACCTCAACGTCAACGAACTCGGTGACTTCACCCCCGAGACCTTCGACGAGCTGCTGCTGTCCATCTATCCGCGCAAGGTGATCGCGCCCCCGGAGAGCGCCGCTGAGACCGTCGCCGCCGCCCGCACCCTCGTCGACTACCTCAGCGAGTCGGGCGCGGCGTCCGAGGAGACGGCGGCGCTCATGCGCGGCAGGCTCGAC
>NZ_JBFAMX010001200.1:0-1423 GCF_040659615.1 Nonomuraea sp. NPDC049784 | reverse complement strand
GGTTGCGTCCGCGGGAGTGGTGTACGAGTTTGGCCTGGTCACAGGCGTGGCGTCGTGAAATGAAGACGGCCATCGCGTGATCCTTCGAGTAGCAAAGATCAAGATTCGAAGGAGAACCAGGCGATGGCCGCAGACAACAGTGTGACGCCCGCGCAGTGGCTGGCGCGGCAGATCGAGACCGACGACCCGGATCTGTTGCGATCCATGGTGAAGACCATGGCCGAAGCGTTGATGTCAGCCGAGGCAGACAGCCTGTGCGGGGCCGCCTATGGTCAGCGCAGCGACGGGCGGACCAACTCCCGTAACGGCTACCGCCGCCGCGAGTGGGACACCCGCTCCGGCACCATCGAGCTCGCGATTCCGAAGCTACGCTCCGGCTCCTACTATCCGGACTGGCTGCTGGAACGCAGGCGGCGGGCCGAGCAGGCGCTCATCAGCGTGGTCGCCACCAGCTACCTGCTCGGCGTCTCCACGCGCAGAGTCGACAAGCTCGTCGAGCAGCTCGGGATCAAGCACATCTCCAAAAGCCAGGTCTCGCAGATGGCCAAGACGCTGGATGAGCAGGTCGAGGCGTTCCGGACGCGCGCTTTGGACGCCGGCCCGTACACGTTCGTGTGGCTGGACGCGCTGACGCAGAAGGTGCGTGAGGGTGGGCGCACGATCAATGTGCATTGCCTGGTCGCTACCGGTGTCAACGCCAACGGCCAGCGCGAGGTCCTCGGCCTGGACGTGACCTCCGCCGAGGACGGCGCCGGCTGGCTGGCGTTCCTGCGCAGCCTGGTCGCCCGCGGCCTGTCGGGCGTCCAGTTGGTCGTCTCCGACGCTCACCGGGGGCTGGTGGAGGCGATCGGTGCCAGCCTGGCGGGCGCGGCCTGGCAGCGGTGCCGGACCCATTACCTGCGTAATCTGCTCACGACCGTGCCCAAGTCGGCGCAGCCGTGGGTGGCCACGCTGGTGCGCACCATCTTCGACCAGCCCACCGCCGAACAGGTCCGCGCTCAGCACGCCTGGGTCATCGACGCCCTGGAGACCAAGTACCCGGCCGCGTGCGAGCATCTGGACGCCGCCCGGGAGGATCTGCTGGCCTTCGCTGCCTTCCCGCGCGAGACCTGGCGGCAGATCTGGTCGAATAATCCGCAGGAGCGGCTGAACAAAGAGATCCGCCGCCGCACCGACGTGGTCGGCATCTTCCCCGACCGAGCCGCGATCATCCGGCTGGTCGGCGCGGTGCTGGCCGAGCAGACCGACGAATGGACCGAAGCCCGCCGCTACATGGGCCTGGACATCCTCGCTAAGGCCCGCGTCCGGCTCGTCACCAGCGACACACCGGTCCCCAACCCGCTCCCGCAGACACTTACCGCTTAACCTGCAGAAACAGGATCACGCGAAGATCGATTCATACACCACGTCCGTGGACGTGACC
>NZ_JBFAMX010001199.1:0-1428 GCF_040659615.1 Nonomuraea sp. NPDC049784 | reverse complement strand
CTGGCGGGCGCGGGCGCCACCGTGACCGTCACCGAGCGGGACACGCTCGTGGTCTCCGGGCTGGCCGCCGAGCACATCGTGCGGCTGCTCGGCGCGCAGGGGGTGCCGTTCTCGGAGGTCGCCGCCCACCGCGCGACGCTGGAGGAGGCCTACCTTGACCTCACCAGGGACTCGGTCGAGTTCAGGGGAGCGGCGCGATGACCGCGGTCACCCCCTACCGCTCCGGACTGCGGGCCGGTCGTGACGGCTTCGCGCAGCTGCTGCGTGCCGAATGGACCAAGTTCCGCACGGTCCGCGGCTGGATGCTCGGCCTGGCGCTCGCGGCGCTGCTCATCGTGGGGCTGGGGCTGCTGTTCGCGACCGGCAGCCGCTCCTCGTGCAGCAACGGGCCGATCGAGGTGCCCTGTCCCGCCCCTCTGATGGGTCCCGGCGGCGTGGCCGTGGAGGACCGCTTCTACTTCGTGCACCAGCCGCTGGACGGCGACGGCGGCATCACCGTACGCGTGAGCTCCATGACCGGCCAGATCCGCAAGCCCGACGTCACCCCCGGGGTCAGGAACGTCGTCCCCGGCGTCACACCGTGGGCCAAGGCCGGGGTCATGATCAAGCAGAGCACTCGGCAGGGGACGGCGTACGCGGCTCTGATGGTCACCGGTAGCCACGGGGTGCGTATGCAGCACAACTTCACCGAGGACGTGGCGGGGCGCCCCGGCGGTGTCTCGGCGGCGTCGCCGCGCTGGCTGCGGCTGACCCGTACCGGCGACACGATCATCGGCGAGGAGTCGGCCGACGGCTCGCACTGGACCACGGTGGGTACCGTCCGCCCGCCCGGACTCGCCGGGAAGGTTCAAATCGGGCTCTTCGCCGCCTCTCCCGGCGACCTGACCGCGACCTCGACCGTGATAGGCGGAGTCGTGACGGCCTCGCGCTTCGCCGAGGTCACCGCCGTCATGGACCAGGTCGGCGTGCGGGGCGTGGCGGCCGGGGGCACATGGCGCCGTGACGACATCGGCGTCACCATGGAGGCCGACGGCGTCACCCCGCACCATCCAGGTGGGCTCGACCAGTCGGGCGGCACGTTCAAGGTCACGGGGGTGGGCGACGTCGCGCCCTCCGCGGAGGGCATGCCGGTCGAGCGCGTGCTGATCGGGGCGCTGGCCGGGCTCGTCGCGATGATGGTGGTGGCGGTGGTGTTCGTCACCGCGGAGTACCGGCGGGGCCTGATCCGCACCACCCTGCTCGCCGGCCCGCGGCGCGGCCGGGTGCTGGCGGCCAAGGCCGTGGTGATCGCAGCCGTCACCTTCGCCGCCGGGCTGGTCGCCGCCGCCGTCACCGTGCCGGTCGGACGGTCGATCCTGGCCGCGAACGGAACCGTGCCCGCCCCGGTGGCGCCGCTCGCCTCGCTGCAGGTGATCGTGGGCACCGCCG
>NZ_JBFAMX010001198.1:0-1431 GCF_040659615.1 Nonomuraea sp. NPDC049784 | reverse complement strand
TGCGCGGTGGGCAGCCGGGTCGCGAGCGAGCCGGACAGCGCCGCCGCGTCGGGGTTGGTCCGGTGCAGGTGTGCGACCAGCTGCGGCGTGGGCACCTGCGCGCCCAGGTAGTCGACGTGCCAGCCGCGCAGGCGCAGCACCTCGGCGAGCAGCCGCGCCGGGAACGCGTGCCATTCGCCGTGGATGCATGCCACCGTGATGCGGCCCCTGCTGGGCTCCGGATTCCCCCGTACGGAGGGATGATGGGCCAGTGCGGCGAGCACGCGCTCGTTGACGGCCGTGGCGGTGTGCTCCTGGGCGACCGTGATGCGGTTGGCCGCCCACTCCCGGCCGACGCGCGACTGCACGGCGGCGACGACGTCCAGCAGCAGGGTCTCCATCGGGACCCCGGCGTCGAGCGTGGCCAGCACCGCGTCGGCGGCGGCGTACTCGTCGCCGGCCGTCGCCGCCGCCCACAACGTCTCGACGCGTTCCTGGACGTCGTATCTCATGGCAGCCTCTGTCCGGCAGCGCCGTGCGACGCCTCGCGGGGCGCGGTGATGGCGACGACCGCCATGTCGTCGTGCTCGCCACCGCCGACCCACTGGCACGCCAGCATCTGGACACGATCGGCCAGGGCTTCTGGAGGCATGCCGGCGCACTGCCGGAGCTGCTCGCACAGCCGCTCCTCGCCGAAGAACTCATCACCGAGTGGGCCGCCCCTGGCCTCGACGATGCCGTCGCTGTAGAGCAGGCACGTCTCGCCGGGCTCCAGCAGCACCGACTCGGTGACGCTGGTGATGGGCTCCACCAAGCCGATCAGTGTGCCGGCGGCGCGGACCGGCTCCACGCGGCCGTCGTTCCGCACGATCAGCGGCGGAGGGTGCCCAGCGCTGGTCAGCCGCAACACGACCTGCCTCCCGCGGTGCCCGATCGAGGCCAGTACGAGCGTGACGTAGCGGGTCGGATCGCCGTCGGTGAGCAGCACACCGTTCAGCAGTTCCAGCACTCGATGGTGGTCGTCGGCCAGCGGCACCAGGGCCCGCAGGATGTTGCGGATCTTGCCTGCGAGCACGGCGGCCTCCAGGCCTTTGCCGGACACGTCGCCGAGCGCCACCAGCGACTCTCGCGCGGAGCCGACGACGGGATGCACATCGTAGAAGTCGCCGCCGACCTGCTCGCTGTCGCCCGCGGGCCGGTAGCGGGCCGCCAGCTCCACGCCCTCCAGCGGCGGCGCCGCGGGCGGCAGCAGCCCGGCCATCAGGGTCTCGGTGATGGCCGTCTGCTCGGCGTACAGCCGTGCGACGGAGATCGCCGCGCCGGCCCACGCGGTGAACAGCGGCGCGAACACCTTCTCGTCCTCCGAGAAGCCGGCCTGACGGGTGCGGCGCGACGAGAGGCAGCGGATCGGGGCGTACGCCGGCTCCGGGTCTCCCCGGTGGGCAGGCGCCC
>NZ_JBFAMX010001197.1:0-1433 GCF_040659615.1 Nonomuraea sp. NPDC049784 | reverse complement strand
CGAGGGCGCCGTCCACACCGTTCACGGCCAGCTCCCGCCCGTCGGGACGGAAGACCATGCCGGAGCCGCCGGGGACGTTCAGCGTGCGCGTCCTGACCCCGCGGCGGACGTCCCAGAGCTGGACGTCCCGCCAGTTGCTCGCGGGCGGGGTGACGGTGTCCTGGAACGGCGCGACCGCCAGCGTCGTGCCGTCCGGGCTGAACGCGAGCCCACCCACCTCGGTCGCGCCCTTGACGGGGATCGTCCGTTCCTTCCTGCCCGTGGCCGGGTCCCAGAGCGTCACCCGCGCGGGATCGGCGCTCCCGACGGCCAGGAGCGTGCCGTCCGGGCTCAGCGCCATGGCGGTCGGGGAGACCGGCAGGGCCGCCAGCCTCTCCAGGGCGGCCAGGTGCCAGACCTCAGCCTTCGGCCGCCCCATGATCACCGTCCGCCGCGCGGGGTCGATCAGCCCGGACTCGACCCCGGCCGCCAGCGTGCGCGGGCCGGTGAGGTCCGCGATGTCCAGGATCACGACAGTGCCGTCGAGCAGGCCGAAGCCGAGCGTTCCGCGGCTCAGCCGCAGCCCCTGCACGAGCTCGCCGACCGGGTAGGAGAGCAGCCGGACGCCGATCGGCCCCGGCCCCGCATCCGCGGGGAGGGCCGGCGAGGGCACGCCGGCCGGCCCCGGCCCCACGTCCGCGCCGAGAGACGGAGAGGGACCGCCGGCCGACCACAGGCCGATGCTCGCGCCGTCGTAGGCGGCCAGGAAGCGGCCGTCCTGGCTGAAGCGCAGCTCGCGGGCCTCGACCCCCTTCAACGCGGGCCCGCGCCACCGCCGCCCGTCCAGGTCCCAGAAGCGGACCTCGCCGCCCTCCCGAACCGCCAGCTCTCGCCGGGCCGGGTTGAACGCGACCGCCTCGCCGGGCAGCCGGGCCAGGACGCCCTGCCAGTCGCGCAGCTCGTACCGGCCGCCGGGCAGGAGCGCGGCCATCAGCGCGTCGTCGGCGGAGAACGTGACCTCGCGGGCGTCGCCGATGTCCAACGGGCGCTGGCTGGTGAGGTCCCACACCCGGGCGCGACCCTCGGGCGTGGTGGCCGCCAGCAGCAGCCGCCTGGGGCTGAACACCAGCCGCCGCGCCTGCCCTCCGAGCTCGGCGACCCGCACTCCGCGCTCGGTGTCCCACACGGAGATCGATCGATCGCCCGCCACGGCCAGCCTCCGGCCGTCGGCGCTGAGCGCGATCGCGTTCACCGGGACGCCGACGCCGTCGAAGGCGCGGCCGGGCCGCCCGGAGTCCACGTCCCACAGCGTGAACCGGCCGCCGTCCACCACGGCCAGTCGCGTGCCGTCGTCGCTGAGGTCGAAGCGGGCCGAGCCCGAGACGGGAGCTGGGTGGAAGGCGGAGCGCTCGCGCTGGGCCAGCGAGGCGTGCATGGCGGCCCGCGCCTCCGTC
>NZ_JBFAMX010001196.1:0-1436 GCF_040659615.1 Nonomuraea sp. NPDC049784 | reverse complement strand
GGGCGCGGCACCTGGCCGGTCCGCAGCTCGGGCAGTTCGAACGGGAGCCGGCGCACCGGCCGGTAGGCGGTCACCACGGTCAACGGCACGATGGTCTGCCTGGCCCAGCAGGCCCAGTCGTAGATGTTGAGCGGGAACCACGACGGCAGGAACATCATCTCGGGAGGCATGACGGGCAGGTCCCGCCACGACCACTCCCCGAACAGCGCCAGCCAGATACGGGTGAACACCCTGCTCGCCTCGATGCCGCCCATGGCCCGGATCTGCTCGGAGGCGGCGCGCATGTGCGCCGCGCCGGGCGGGTCGCCGGCGAGCCGCAGCGCGGTGTACGCCTCGACGGTGGTGGACAGATCGGCGGGTCCTTCGTGGAAGTTGGCCCACGTGCCGTCGGCCCGCTGCTCGGAACGGATCCACCGGGCGGCCTCCGCCGTGTCCTGCTCGGTGCGGATGCCGAGGAACTGCCGCAACAGCAGGTCTTCCGCGTCCATGGTCACGTTGGTCTGCAGCTCGCCCTTCCACCACCCCTCCGCGGACCGCAGGCCGATCAGATGGTCGCAGGCGGCCTGAAGTGCGTGCTCGGCGCCGGTCAGCAGGCTCTGGGTCTCGAGGGTGGTCATGTCAGTGATCCCTGGATGCGATGAATCGGGCGATGTGCAGGAACTCGGCTCGTACGTCCGTGGGTATGTCCACGTCGGCGAGGCACCGGGCCGCGGCGTCGAGGCGCCGCTCGGCCTCCAGCTCGGCCCACGCCCGGCCGCCCGCCTGCTCGATCAGTTGAGCGGCGTCGTGCAGGTCGGACTCGGTCAGCGGGTCGGGCCGGGCCAGCAATCCGGCGAGCCGGTGTCCGGCCGCCGTCCGGCCGGTGAGCGCGGCGACCACGGGCAGGCTCTTCTTGCGGGCACGCAGGTCCGACAGCACCGGCTTGCCCGTCACCTCGGTCCTTCCCCAGATGCCGAGCAGGTCGTCGGCCAGCTGGAAGGCCAGGCCCGCCTCGGTGCCGAACGCGGCCAGGGAGCCGGCCAGAGGGGCAGGGCCCTCGACCGCCGTGACGCCGATCGAGCACGCGCAGGCCAGCAGCGAGGCGGTCTTGTGCCGCGACATCCGCAGGCACTCCTCCCTCGTCACGTCGTCGCGGTCCTGGAACTCCAGATCCTGGGCCTGGCCCGCGATGAGCGAGAGCGTGGCGTGATTGAGCGCGCGGGCCGCCGCCGTGTAGCCGGGGGTTCCCTGTTCCAGCAGGAGATCCCCGGCCAGGGCGAGCAGGGCGTTGCCGCAGAGGATCGCTTCGGAGCGGCCGAACACCGTCCAGGCGGCCGGCTGGTGCCGGCGTACCGGGTCGTCGTCCATGACGTCGTCGTGCAGGAGCGAGAAGGCGTGCACGAGCTCCACCGCGGCGGCGGCGGGAAGGCACCGCGCGATGTCCGCTTCCGCCGCCC
>NZ_JBFAMX010001195.1:0-1438 GCF_040659615.1 Nonomuraea sp. NPDC049784 | reverse complement strand
TGCCGCTGAGGCGCTGGGCGGCGCGTGTTCAGCCGCGAGAGCCCAGCGGGCACCCCACGCCAGGGCCCGTGTGCGCGGCCCCTGTCGGGCCGGAGCGCCATGGGTGACGGGGCGGGGGCGGTCAGGGGGGGCGGGAACCCTCAGCCGAGGGCGGCGGAGACCAGGGAGCGGGCCTCTTCCTGGACCTTGGCCAGGTGGTCGGGGCCGCGGAACGACTCGGCGTAGATCTTGTAGACGTCCTCCGTCCCCGAAGGCCGCGCGGCGAACCAGGCGCTCTCCGTCGAGACCTTCACCCCGCCCAGCTCCGCCCCGTTGCCGGGCGCCGCGGTCTGCACGGCCGTGATCGGCTCGCCCGCCAGCGACGACGCCGTCACCTGCTTCGCCGAAAGCTTCCCGAGCACCGCCTTCTCCTCGCGCGTCGCCGGGGCGTCCACCCGGGCGTACGCGGGCTCCCCGAACCGCTCGACCAGCTCACGGTAGTGCGCGCTGGGCGACTTGCCGGTGACGGCCAGGATCTCAGAGGCCAGCAGCGCCAGGATGATCCCGTCCTTGTCGGTGGACCACACGGACCCGTCCCGCCGCAGGAACGACGCGCCCGCGCTCTCCTCGCCCCCGAACCCCAGCGACCCGTCCAGCAGCCCCGGGACGAACCACTTGAAGCCGACCGGCACCTCATAGAGCCGCCGCCCCAACGAGGACGCGACCCGGTCGATGATCTGGCTGCTGACCATGGTCTTGCCCACACCGGCGTCGGCGGGCCAGCCGTCGCGGTGCGTGTAGAGGTAGGAGATGGCGACGGCGAGGTAGTGGTTGGGGTTCAGCAGGCCGGCGTCGGGGGTGACGATGCCGTGCCGGTCGGCATCGGCGTCGTTTCCGGTGGAAATATCGTATTTATCCCGGTTGGCGATAAGAGAGGCCATCGCGTACGGCGACGAGCAGTCCATCCGGATCTTGCCGTCCCAGTCGAGCGTCATGAACCGCCACGTCGGATCCACCAGCGGATTGACCACGGTCAGTTCGAGCCGGTGCCGCTCGGCGATCTCCCCCCAGTAGGCCAGGCTGGCCCCGCCCAGGGGATCGGCCCCGATCCGCACCCCGGCGGCCCGGATCGCGTCCAGGTCGACCACGGAGGGCAGGTCGTCCACGTACATCCCGAGGAAGTCGTAACGCCCCACCACGCCCAGGGCCTTGGCGTACGAGACCCGCAGCACGCTCTCCAGCCCGCTCGCCAGCAGCCGGTTGGCCCGGTCCTGGATCCACGTGGTCGCGTCGGTGTCGGCGGGACCCCCGTGCGGCGGGTTGTACTTGAACCCGCCGTCGCCGGGCGGGTTGTGCGACGGCGTGATCACGACGCCGTCCGCGAGTCCGGTGGTGCGCCCCTGGTTGTGCCGCAGGATGGCGTGCGAGACGGCCGGGGTCGGCGTGTAGCCGTCACGCG
>NZ_JBFAMX010001194.1:0-1438 GCF_040659615.1 Nonomuraea sp. NPDC049784 | reverse complement strand
GGGCAGCCCGGGATCGCCGGGCAGGTCGTCCTGGTCGTAGAGCGGCGCGACCGTCACCCCGTCATAGGTGGGGCTGGACAGCGCCTCCTCGGGCGAGCCCGTCTCGATCCCCGATTTACGCAGGACCTCGACCGCCAGCGCCCGCCAGCCGTCTCTGGAGATGGACGCGAAACCCGCTGCCAGTTCCATGGTCGGATACTAGGCGGAGCTCCGGGAACACGGTAACCCCGGGTCCACCTCAGGCGGCGGGGGCCTCCCACGCCAGCCGCCACGTCGCCGGGCCCACGATCCCGTCGTCCGCGACGCCCTGCTGGCGCTGGAACCTGCGGCACACATCGCGCGACTCCGCGCCGTACGCCCCGTCCACGGTCAGGGCCCAGCCGCGCCTCTTCATCCGCGCCTGCCACGTGCGCACGTCATCGCCCTGCGTCACCGGCGGATACGTGAGCAGCCGCCCGGGGAACGGCGGCGCGACCGGCGTGGTCCTCCCGGGACGGGGCGCGCCCCGCCGGATCCACTCGTAGAGCGGGTCGCCGGGGCAGTCGGTCGAGTATCCGTCTCGGTGCCCCTTGATCTCCTTGCCCGCGTTGCCCTCGTCGCGCACGTGCTGGACGGCGTCGAGGATCGCGTGCAGCACCCCGTCGGGCGGGCGGACGAGCCCCGAGTTGCCGACCAGCCCGAGCACGGCGTAGTGGCCCGTGTTGAGACCTGGGCCGTTCGCGGCGGGTAAGTGATGCAGGCCGCGCCCCTCGAACACCTTCTTGTGCGGACAGGCCACGAACGAGTAGCCGATATCGATCCAGCCGTTGCCGTCCATATGGAACGCCTGGATGGAGCGCACGAGCGCGACGCACCCGGTGTGGTCGGAGACGATGCCGGGATCGACTCTGCCGCCCGTGTAGTGGACTTTCACTCCGTTGGTGGAGTCGAGCTGGGTGTAGTCGCCACGCGGCGCGCGAGCGTTCCAGTCGCGCCGTAACACCAGGTCGATGGCCATGGTGAGCTCCGAGGGTCGCTGTCGAGACCACCGAGCGTAACGCGGGGGACGCGGACCGGTCCCGAAGATGGGAGATTTTGGCCTACGGCCGGATCACCCGCTTGTCCGTCACGATCGCGGTGATGAGATCGTGCGGTGTCACGTCGAAGGCGGGGTTCAACGCCCGAGTTCCCTCAGGCGCCACGCGTACACCTCTGACGGCCACGACCTCGTCCGCTCCCCTGTCCTCGATCTCGATGTGCTCGCCGGAGGGGGTGTTCTGGTCGATCGTGGACTCGGGCGCGACCACCACGAACGGCACCCCGGCACGCTCCGCGCCGAGCGCGAGCGCGTACGAGCCGATCTTGTTGGCGGGTCGAGCAGCGCGGGGTCGTCGCAGCGGATGTACGCGCTCGCGGTGCCCACCCGGATGAGGCCGTAGCACCGTCCACGCCGGTCACC
>NZ_JBFAMX010001193.1:0-1439 GCF_040659615.1 Nonomuraea sp. NPDC049784 | reverse complement strand
GGCACGTGTCCGGCGACGGAGTCGCCCTGGCAGGGACGGGGCGCCAAGACCAGGCCGGTGGCCGGCTTGCCGGTGCCGCCGGAGGCGATGCCGGCCAACTCCTGGAGGTTGAGCGCCTGTGTGAGGGCCTTGCGGACCTCCGGGTCGCGGGCCGGCCGGTCTTCACCCTGGTGGTAGAAGAACTGGCCGTTGTTCGCCGAGATCGACTGCTTGGTCACGCCCGGGGTCGCCTCGACGCGGGACCGGTCGGCACCGGTGAAGAGGGCGCCGTTGAGGGAGCCGGCGATGAGCAGGTTGGCGGAGGTCTGCTCGTTCGGCACGACCTTCATCACGACCGTCTCCGGCAGGTCCTTCGCGGTGGCGCCGGCGGGACCCCAGCCGTAGTCGCGGCGGACCTTGAACGTGTAGTGGTCGCTGGGGACGGCCTCGGTGAGCTGGTAAGGCCCGCTGCCGGAGGTGGCCCGGGCGATCGAGGCGCGGTCCTTCACCCCCTTGCCGCAGACGATGAACATCGTCCGCGTGCTCTCCAGGATGAAGCTGAACGGCTCGGGCATGGACAGCGTCACGGTGCCGGCGGCGTCGTCGGCCTTCGCTTTCATGCCCGCGGGCACCAGCACGCCGTAGATGGGCGACTTGGTGGCGGGGTCGGCGATGTGGTTGACGTTGTCGGCAACGTTCGAGGGGGTCACCGGTGAGCCGTCCGAGCAGGTGACGCCCTTCCGCAGGGTGAAGGTGACCGACTCAGGCTTGACGTCCCACTTCTCGGCCAGCGCTGGGACGATCTTCCCCGATTCGTCGACGGAGACGAGCGTGTCGTAGGCGAGGGAGAGCACGTTGTTGGTGACCGACAGCACGCCCATGGCGGGGTCGAGAGCCCCGGGGTCGGCCGGGATCGCGAATGTGAAGGTGCCGCCCGTGGCCGGCTTGCCCTGCTGCTCGGGACCGCTCGTCGTGCCTCCGCACGCGGCCGTGAGCAGGGCGAGCCCGGCGAGGGCCGCGACTGCTGGTTTTGTCATGAGGACTCCAGACGAGCATGGGGGGTGTGCACAACCCTCCTGCCTGCGCAGATCCGGATCTATGTGCCTGCCCACGAAAAAGCCGGGACGGCTCGTGCTAGCGACCGAAGATCCGCATCTGCAGCATCGCGGTGAGCCGGGCGTCGGGGTCGGACAGGTCGAGGCCGCTGATCTCGACCAGGCGCTTGAGCCGGTAGCGGAAGGTGTTGGCGTGCACGTGCACCCGGGCGCTGGCCGCGTTGACGTCGCCGAACGCGTCGAGATAGGCCCGCAGGGTGGGGGCCAGTTCGGTGCCGTGCTCGGCGTCGTGGTCGAGTAACCGCTGATAGGGGCCGGTGGGCGTCTGCTCCTCGGCCGCGGCCACGTCGGCGACCTGCAGCAGCAGCGACTCGAAGTGCACGGTCGTGTAGCCGGCGGCCTGAC
>NZ_JBFAMX010001192.1:0-1449 GCF_040659615.1 Nonomuraea sp. NPDC049784 | reverse complement strand
CTCCTCCAGGTACGCGGTCATCCGCTCGTTGAGCGGCAGATACGTGATGCCCTCGTCAGCCGCGACCTGCCGACGTTGCCGTACTCCAGCCACCGCCACACCTTGGCCGGCGGCGCGTCCTCCCCCCGCGCCCACGCACCCTTCCAATACTTCTCCGCCTGCTGGTCCGCCCGGTAGAACACCGTCATGTACGTGCGCTGGCGCTCGTTCAATGCGTCCCACGCCGCCGCGGCGCGCTTCGATGGGGGCACGACAGGGACGCTACCAACCAGCACCGACGCCCAGCAGTGCGGTCAGGCAGTCTCTTCGTCGTTGATCCTCAATGGCTGGCCGGACCGCGGTCCTCGATGAGTCGTCGGGGATTAGACGAAGGGGGCCAGGTGCGTCGCATCCGCAGAGGCGGCCGACTTATCCCGCTGGCCCGCGCCCACAGGTTACGCTGCCGCCTGCTAGGAGAGGAAGCGTCCGGCTCGTCCTGTTCCGGCCGTCATCGCGAGGCATTGTGCGCCGTACTCCACGAATAGGTGGTGGATCGCTCCATCCCGTACGCTAGGCGATCTACTCACCGCATTTGGACGGGCTGGCGCATGCTCGAGAAGTGGCTTCAGCAGCAAGACCCCCATGAGGTGTCCACGCTGTTGCAGGTGCAGCACCTCACCACCAGTGATGGGGTCGGCCAGGAGACGGCCGAGCAGTGGCTGGGACAGGATCTGCTGCGCAACTACGTCCATCCCGAAGAGCGCGCCCTGCTGGAGCAAACCTTCCGTGATCTGGGGCAGACCGCCTTGGCGGATCACCTGGTCAGCCACAAGTTCCCGTCCGACGTCAAGGTCCGCAGCGGGGACTTCGGCGAGGCGCTCAGCGGCGCCTGGTACCGGCGTGCACGCCGCTGGTGCGTCCCGCTGCTGAAGCTGCGCTATAAGCACCGGCCCAACCAGCCCGTCCAAGGCGTCGACTTCCTGGCTTTCCGGCTGCGCGAGGATCCTCCCATCGTGGCCACCCCGGAGGTGAAGACACGCCTGGACAAACGGCTTGACGTTGGTGTCCAAGCGGTCCAGAGCCTGCAAGGCGTGCTCGATGACCTGCCCTCAAGTCTCCACTTCGCCGCCGCGCGCCTGCTGGACCGCAAGATCGCCCTGGGCGCCCGAGTGGGAGCGCTGCTGATCGCGCCCTACCGGGTCGAACGCCACATCGTGCTGGTACAGGACGAGGCCGACTGGGACGAGCGGATCGTGGACCGGCTGGCCGCCCACCTGACCGAACCCACCGAGGTCAGCGTGATCCGACTGCCCGAGCTGCGCGCGATGATCGCACGCGCCTACACCACGGCGGCCGCCGCGGCGCAGGCCCGCACAGTCCACTCCTCCCCCGCCATCGCGGCCCCCGACGCCACGCCGGTGGCATCCCTGGCGGGGGCGGAGTGATGCGCGACTACGACGGACGCCTGGC
>NZ_JBFAMX010001191.1:0-1456 GCF_040659615.1 Nonomuraea sp. NPDC049784 | reverse complement strand
CACCGCTGGACGCCGTGGCGCCGCCCCGTGTGGACGGCAATGGTGACGGGCGCGCCGCCGACGCATCGGAGGAACAGGACGCACTCGACATTCCGCGCCCGTCGGCCGAGCGCGACGGGCACAGTGCGCCCCGAGAGCTGGGAGTCTCGGCTGGGCATGATGCGTCCGAGGGGACGGTCCTGGTGGGTCGGGATGCGTCCGCGGGGCCAGAAGCCCTCCTGGGGCGGGATGCCTCCGAAGAGCAAGAAGTCCTCCTGGGGCGGGAATCGCTCGGCGGGGCGGTCATGTCCGGGGCGACCGTTGAACCGGGCGTGCCCGTGGTCGAGGCGCGGGGGCTTACGCGGCGTCATGTGCTCGACGGCGTCAATGTCTCGATCAGGCCGGGCGAAGTCGTGGGGCTGGGTGGGTTGCTGGGCGCGGGGCGTACCGAGACCGCGAAGGCCATCGTCGGTGCGCTGCCGCTCGACGGCGGGCAGGTGCTGGTGGCCGGGCTGCCCCTCCGCGGCGGGACGAAAGCGGCGATCAGGGCGGGGATCAGCCTGCTGCCCGAGGACCGCAAGGCCGAGGGCATCATCCCCACCCTCTCGGTACGCGAGAACATCGCGCTGGCAGCCCTCCCCAGCCTGGGCAGGGCAGGCGTAGTGTCCGATGCGAAGATCGACCGGGTGGTGGAGATCTTCATGCGGAGGCTGAGGATCAAGGCCGCGTCGCCGCAGCAGCTCGTGTCGGAGCTGTCCGGCGGCAACCAGCAGAAGGTGCTGCTCGCCCGCTGGCTGGCCGTGCGCCCCAAGGTGCTGCTGCTCGACGAGCCCACCCGGGGCATCGACGTCGGCGCCAAGGCCGAAGTGCAGGCGTTGATCGACGAGCTGGCCGAGGAGGGGCTGGGTGTGCTGCTGATCTCCTCCGACCTGGAGGAGCTGGTCGAGGGCGCCGACAGAATCCTCGTGCTGCGCGAAGGCGCGGTCGTCGGTGAGCTGTCGAACGACGAGGTGACCGAGGAGAGGATCATGGCGACGATCGCGGACCAGACGGTCGAGGAGCAAGCGGTGGCGGACCGGGCGGTCAGGGAGCGGGCCGATGGCTGAGGTCACCGTGCAGGGTCGCGTGGCGGTGCTCAAGCCGCGCGTGTTCGCCTGGGTGCAGGACTACGGCGTGTACGCGGCCGTGCTGGCGCTGCTGCTGTTCAACGTGCTGTTCACCCCGCACTTCCTGGACGCCGCGAACTTCCGGACCCAGCTCGTCCAGGTCACCCCCATCGTGATCGTCTCGCTCGGGATGGCGCTGGTGATCGGCACCCAGGGCATCGACCTGTCGGTCGGCTCGGTGATGGCGCTGGCCGCCGCGCTGGTCGTGCTCTACCTCGGGTACGGCTGGCTGCCCGCGGTCATCGTGGCCGTGCTGGGCGGGGCCGTCGTGGGCGCCGCCGGGGGAGCGCTGGTGGCGTACGTCGGGGTGC
>NZ_JBFAMX010001190.1:0-1457 GCF_040659615.1 Nonomuraea sp. NPDC049784 | reverse complement strand
CCCGGATCCTCAGCGACCGCACCCAACAACCGCACCAGATGACCCGCAAAGCGCTCCACCGTCGACCGATCGAACAGCGCCGTGCTGTACTCGAGGGTTCCGCCCTTGTCTCCGAGGGCGAGGTTGAGGTCGAACTTCGCGACCGTGGCGCGCACACTGACCTCTGTAGCGCTCAGCTCCGATTCCGGCCCGCTATCCGCATTGTTGGAGTCGTAGTTGAACAGCACCTGGAACAACGGGGTGCGCGAGCGGTCGCGTTCGGGGGCGAGGGCGTCGACGACCTGCTCGAACGGCACGTCCTGGTGGGCGTAGGCGCCCAGCGCCTCGTGCCGCACCCGGCCGATCAGCTCGGTGAAGGTGGGGTCGCCGGACAGATCGGTGCGCAACACCAGCGTGTTGACGAAGAACCCGATCAGGTCTTCGATCTCGGCCCGGTTGCGGTTGGCGATGGGAGTGCCGACCACGACGTCGTCCTGGCCCGCGTACTTGCCCAAGAGCACGGTGAAGGCCGACAGCAACGTCATGAACATCGTTGCGCCAGACTGCCGGGTCACCGCCTCCAGCGTGGCCACCGTCTCCTGGGGGACCTCGAAGTCGACCATGCCACCCGCTGAGGTGCGCACGGCGGGACGCGGCCGGTCCGTCGGCAGCTCCAGCGCCGGAGCTTTGTCCAGCCGCTCACGCCAGTACGCGAGCTGGCCCTCCAGCACCTCGCCCTGGAGCCAGTCACGTTGCCAGACCGCGAAGTCGGCGTACTGCACCGGCAGCGGAGCCAGCGGCGACGGCTCTCCGCGCGAGAACGCCTCGTAGAGCGCGGTCAGCTCCCGGCCGAGCACCCCGGCCGACCAGCCGTCGGACACCGCGTGGTGCAGGCACAGGCTGAGCACGTGATCGTCGGCTCCGAGGCGGATCAGCCGTCCTCTGAACATCGGCCCGGCGGACAGGTCGAACGGCGTCACGGCGTCGGCGGCCACCAGTTCTTTCGCCTGCGCGAACCCGTCGGGCTCACCGTTGAGGTCGACGACCTCCAGTCCGAACCCGGTGGGCGGGTCGATGACCTGGTAAGCGACCCCATCAGTGGCGGCGAACCTGGTGCGCAGCACCTCGTGCCGCTCCACGACCACATCCAACGCAGCACTCAGCGCCTCGACGTCGAGCGCACCCGCCAGCCGCAGCGCGATGGGCACGTTGTACTCGGCCGAGCCCGGCTCGAGCTGGTCCAGGAACCACAACCGCTGCTGCGCGAACGACAACGGCAACAGGCGATCGCGACTGATGGCCGTGATGGGGGGTGCGGTGTCCGGGGCCAGAGCCTCGATGACGTCGATGAGGTCTCCGACGGTCGGGTGGTCGAACAGGGCCGCCAGCGGCACCTCGACCCCGAACACCGCCCGCACCCGCGAAATCACCTGCGTCGCCAGCAGCGAATGCCCACCCAACTCAAAGAAATTGTCCCC
>NZ_JBFAMX010001189.1:0-1461 GCF_040659615.1 Nonomuraea sp. NPDC049784 | reverse complement strand
ACCGGAGCCGCCGCCTGCCATCGCGCCGAGGGGGGCGAACACTCTCATCAGCGCGGGCATGGCTACCACGCACAGCACCAGCATGACCAGCCCATACAGGAGGCCGTGGGCGTCTCGGGCGTCGGCGAACTGCCGCACCGAGGCCGCGATGATCAGGGCGACCATCGGTTTGTAGCACACCACGGCCAGCACGGCGGTGATCATTTTGGGGAGCCATTGACGGCTCGCGCCGCCGCCGATCATGCCGGCGGCGGCGATCGGCAGGAGCAGGGCCAGCAGGGGAAGCGTGGCGTTGCGCAGCAGCAGCACGATCATCTGGATGATGAGGACCAGGATGACCAGGATGCCGAGTTGCCAGGTGATGAACGCGAGTGGTGCAGCTCCGGCGACGTTGTTGGTCAGGCCCATCACGTTCAGGATCTGTTCGTGCAGTGACTGCTGTCCCTTGGGCAGGCCGCTGGTGAACATCTGTTCGAGGATCACTGCGGCGATGGTGTCGGCGGCCTCCATCAGCAGCGCGGTCAGGCCTACCCCGGCACCGCCCACCAGCGCGGTGACCACGAGGCCGAGGAACGCCTCCACCAGTGGGGCGGGACGACCCTGCACCATGGTCCGGATCATCTGGCCCATCAGCAGCACCGCGCCGATCATCCAGCCGATGGCGATGGTGAGCCCGTAGAGGGTCAACGCGCCCTGGTTGCGCAGGTCGAACGCGGTGAAGTTGAGGAACATGGTCACGAATACGCCGACGAGCGCTTTGACGGCCTCGAGCACCAGGTTGGCGAGCGGCCTGATCACCCCCTGTTCCACCGCTTCGGTGGCGGTGTCGCGCAGGAGCTGCCCGGCCTTCTCCCCCGCTTGCATCGCCTTCTTGGCGTTGCACTGCAGCACGATGATCGGTGAGGGGATCTTGCAGAGCTCCGGCGGCAGGTCCGGTATAGCTTCCCACGGCTTCGGCGTTGCCGCGGAGGACGAGGACGGATGCGGCCTGCTCGGTGTAGGCCTGCTCGGCGTCGGCGTCGGCGTCGGCGTCGGTGTCGGCGTCGGCGTCGGTGTCGGCGTCGGCGTCGGTGTCGGCGTCGGCGATGGCGTGTCGGTGACGGCGGTGGTGGCCGCCGCGATGGAGGTGCTGGCGTACGCCGGCCCGGTCGCTGTCGCCCATCCCAGGATGACGATGCCCACCAGGATCGTTGCCAGCCGGCAGCGGTGAAGGACCATCGTCACTCTCCTGGGCGGATGGCCCGCCAGCGCAGCTGGTTGAACGCGGCGCTGCCGGGCTCGGCGAAGCCCGGACGCGGCATCAGGCGCGCCGGGGTGCGCAAGACAACCCAGTCGCCGCCGCGCAGGTCGGCCTGCCAGCGCAGGTGACCGGTACTGGCGGCTAAATGGGATAAACAGCAATATTCCGGACGGCCTCAATCAGCCGTACGACCCCACGCGCGACCTCAATGATCTGAACCA
>NZ_JBFAMX010001188.1:0-1466 GCF_040659615.1 Nonomuraea sp. NPDC049784 | reverse complement strand
CCGACGGGGCGCTGGCCGCAGCGCGGCGGGCGGACGCCGAGCTGGCCGCGGGCACCGACCGGGGTCCGCTGCACGGCGTGCCGGTCGGCGTCAAGGATCTCATCAACGTGGCCGGGCTCCCCGCGACGATGGGTTCGCGGCACTTCGCCGGACACGTCCCGGACACCGACGCCGAGTGCGTGACCAGGCTGCGCCGAGCCGGAGCCGTCATCGTAGGCAAGACCACCACCCACGAGTTCGCGTACGGCCCCACGGGCGACCGCTCGGCCAACGGCCCGTCGCGCAACCCTCGGGATCCGGCACGCATGTCCGGCGGCTCCAGCGGCGGCAGCGCGGCTGCCGTGGCGGCGGGCCTGGTGCCGCTCGCGCTCGGCACCGACACGGGCGGTTCGGTCCGGATTCCGGCCGCGCTGTGCGGGATCGCCGGGTTCAAACCGGCGTACGGGGCGATCCCGGCGGACGGCGTGTTCCCCCTGTCGCAGAGCCTCGACCACGTCGGCGTCCTGGCCGGGGACGTGCGGGACTGCCTGATCGCCTACCGCTGCCTGGCCTCCGCCCAGCTACGTGAGGACGCCGGTCCCGCGCGTGTGGGCTGGCTCGATCCCGGCGGGCTGTTCGCCGGGGACCCGCGGGTGGTTCACGCGGCGCGCGCCGTCGCAGGTGACGTGGCGGAGGTGCGGCTGCGGCAAGGGCTCGGCGAGGAGTTGCGGGAGACGTACACGGCGATCCAGAGCTGCGAGGCGGCGGCGGTGCACGCCGACCGGCTGGCCGAGGCGCCCGAGCTGTTCAACCCGGAGGTACTGGAACGCCTGCGCTCGGCCGCCGAGATCCCCGGCTGGCGGTACGTCCGGGCCCAGGCCGCGCGGTCCAGGCTCGCCCAGGACGTGGGGGCGCTGTTCGAGCGGCACGACGTGCTGGCGCTGCCGGCCGCGCCCATCGTCGCGCCGCTGCTGGAGCAGCGTGAGACCGAGGTGGACGGCCGGCCCGTCGCCGTGCGGCAAGCCCTGCTCGCCCTGACCAGTCCGTGGAACGTGCTGGGGCTGCCCGCGCTGACCGTGCCCGCCGGCACGGTGGACGGCCTGCCGGTGGGACTGCAGCTCGTCTGCCGTCCCGGGCGCGAGCTCCACCTCTTCCAGATCGCCCGTCACGCCCTCGAAGAGGCCGCCGGTCACGCCCTTGAAGAGTCGGACGAGCCGGGGATGACGGCGGCGAGCTCGGGGATGCGGGCCCGGTAGCCGTCGAGCAGGCGGCGAGCCGTCGTCACCGAGTCGACCAGCGGGTGCAGGGCGAACGCCTCGACCGCCAGGCGGGCCGAGCCCGTCGTGGCGGCCTCGATGGCGGCCTGCTCCACCGCCTTCACCTGCTGCACCAGGCCCAGGAAGCGGCCCGGCAGGGGGCGCGTGGCCAGGGGGCGGACGCCCGAGCCGTCCACCGCGCACGGGATCTCGACGACCGCGTCCGCGGGC
>NZ_JBFAMX010001187.1:0-1468 GCF_040659615.1 Nonomuraea sp. NPDC049784 | reverse complement strand
TCAAGGGGACGGTCATCAGCGGTTACTGCGTCTGGCTGTGAACGCAGCATGTGATCGGATCAGGTCCATCCAAGGGGCAGGCGGGCGGCGGCGCGGTAGCGGTCCAGGTCCCACGCGGCGGGCGCGACCGGCACGTCCTCAAGCCACATGACGAGCCGGTCGTCCCCTAGGTCGTCCAGCCGGTACATCCGGGGCAGCCGCAACCCGGCGGGAAGCGAAGGGCGGGCCAGGTAAACGTCCGCGTCGGCCCGCCAGGGGAAGTTCGCGAGCGCCTCGGCCCGCAGCCCCCCTGGCATCTTCGCGAACCAGGCCGAGTGCTTGATCGCATGGATCGACTTGACGAAGAACGACCAGCTCACGCCTCCGGTCGTCGTGCCACGCACGCGGTGGAGCGAGGCTGTCGACAGCGATCCGGGACCGTGGTGGAGGAGCTCGACGTGCTGCTCCGCGATCTCGGCCAGGGGGTCTCCGAGGCTCGCGCGGACGAGGTCTGTCAGCCCGGGGGTCAGCGTGATGGTCATGGGCCCAGCATGCTGTGGGCGACAACGCTCTCGCATGAGCATGGCCTACTCAAATACGCTTTCGCCGTGGCAGCCTCCTGGCCGTTCATAGGACGTGCGGCGCAACTGGCGGAGATCAGGTCCGCCTCCAGGGGCGTGGTCGTCGCCGGCCCGCCTGGGACAGGCAAGAGTCGCCTGGTGGCGCAGGCCGTACACGGCCTCGACGGGGTCGCCTGGGCGCGGGCCACCGCGGCCGCCGGAGAGCTCCCGCTCGGCGCCTTCGCCCCGTTGCTGCCTGCCACGCCGCCCGCCGGGAACCCGCTGGGCTGGGCGGCCGCCGCGCTGCGCGCGCCGGTGCTGGTGGTGGACGACGCCCACCTGCTCGACCCGGCCTCGGCCGCGCTCGTCCACCACCTCGTCACGCGGGGCGGCACCCGCGTGATCGCGACGCTCCGCAGCCGGACGCCGGTGCCGGACGCGGTGCTCGCATTGTGGAAGGACGACCTGGTGCCACGGCTGGAGCTGGAGCCGTTCTCCCTGAACGAGACGACGGCCGTCCTGGAGGCCGCTCTGGGCGGCCGGGTGGAGTCCGCGACCGTGGCGCGGCTGTGGCGCGCCAGCCAGGGCAACGCCCTCTACCTGCACGAGCTCGTGCTGTCCGGGATCCTCACCGAGGACGGGGACGTGTGGCGCTGGCGCGGGCCGCTGACGATCACGCCCACGCTGCGTGAGACCATCGCCGCCCGCATCGGCGAGCTGTCCGCGCGGGAGCGTGAGGCGCTGGAGCTCCTGGCGTACGGCGAGCCGCTCGGCGCCGACCTGCTGGCCTCCCTCGGGTCCCTCGACGCCATCCAGCACCTGGAGGACCGGCAGCTCGTCACTGTGCAGCCGGACGGCCGGCGGCTCCAGGTACGGCTCGCGCACCCCCTGTACGGCGAGGTCATCAGGGACGGCTGCGGCGTCCTGCG
>NZ_JBFAMX010001186.1:0-1471 GCF_040659615.1 Nonomuraea sp. NPDC049784 | reverse complement strand
CGGCGCTCAACCGCGCGTACGTCAACGTCAACGAGCTGACCGTACGCGCCGTCACCGAGGGGCGGCCCGAGCATGTCCGGCACGCCATGATGGCCGACCCGAACACGGCCGCCACCCTCACCGTCGAGCAGATCGACTCACTGTGCGACGCGCTCATCGAGGCCCACGGCGACCTGATGCCCGAGTCCCTCAGGCGGCGGTCGTGAAGGCGTACGGCGCGGCGGCGCTCCTCCTCGTCGCCGGGCTGCTGACGGCTTGCGGCTCCTCGTCCGAGCAGGCAGGCGGCCCGGTCGAGATCACCTGGTGGCACGGCCAGACGGAGCTGCAGGCCAAGGTCATCGAGGAGCTGGCCGCCGAGTACGGCAAGGCCCACCCGGACGTGAAGATCACGCCCGCGGTCGGCACCACGAACGTGGACGAGATGCTGCAGAAGGTCCAGGCGGTCCTGGCCGGCGGCAAGGCGCCCGACATCGCGTACATGTACGGCACATGGATGCCGCACCTGGCGCGGAACCCCAAGGTGTACGACCTGGCCGCCACCGTGAAGGCCCCAGGGTTTGGCTGGGACGACTTCTGGCCGTCGGAGCGGGCCGTGTCGGAGGTGAACGGCAAGGTCATCGGCGTCCCGGCCCTGGTCGACAACCTGGCCGTCATCTACAACAAGAAGCTGTTCGACGCGGCCGGGGTGGCGTACCCGTCCAAGGACTGGACCTGGGACGACTTCCGCGCCGCGGCGAAGAAGCTGACCGGCGGCGGCGTGTACGGCACCGCGTACCCCGTGACCGGGACCGAGGACACCGTGTGGCGGTTCTGGCCGATGCTCTGGCAGCAGGGCGGCTCGATCGTGACGCCGGACGGCAAGAAGTCGGCGTTCAACACGCCGCAGGCGGTGCAGGCGCTCGACCTGTGGAGCGCCATGGCCCGCCAGGACAAGTCCGTGTACCTCGACCAGAACGGCGAGAAGTTCGTGCCGCTGTTCCAGAGCGGCAAGATCGGGATGATCCTCGCGGCGCCGTACGCGCTGCTGGACGTCATCGACCACAAGATCTCCTACGGCGTGCAGGTGCTGCCCGGCTACAACGGCGACCACCAGACCATCGCGGGTCCCGACAACTGGGTCGTGTTCGACAACGGCTCGCGCCGGGCCAAGGCCGCCGCCGACTTCCTCACCTGGCTCACCCGGCCTGAGCAGGACGCCCGGTGGTCGCTCGGCCTGGGCAACCTGCCGATCCGCAAGGCCACGACCGGGCTTCCGGCGTACCAGAAGTTCGTCAAGGACTTCCCGGGCATCGACGTCTTCACCGCGAACCTCGACAACGCCAAGCAGGCCAGGCCGCACCTGCCCGCGTACCCGGAGTTCTCGGAGAAGGTCGGCAACGCCATCGCCCAGGCCATGGACACAAACGTCTTGATGATCAGGGCCAGCACCAGTGCGACGACGACAAGAACGGGAAGCTCTTTCCAGAACGAC
>NZ_JBFAMX010001185.1:0-1475 GCF_040659615.1 Nonomuraea sp. NPDC049784 | reverse complement strand
GAAGACGCCGACGGCGTCCCCATCTACGCCGATCTCACCTTCCGCGACCAGCAGCCGGACGAGAAGTACGCCGTCTTGCGCCCGGCCCGGGACCTGGCCGTCAGCCGTACCTCCTACGACCCGCACACCATCCGCGACATCGACAATCCGGTCGCGCGCTGGATCAGGGACGCCCCCCAGTATGTGACCGAGCTGCTGGCCGAGGTGCACCGCCTGCGAGCCGCGACGCGGCCGAGCAGATCGGGTTCGTGACCTGTCCACCAGCCTCAAGAACGACGGGCAGGGACTCGACCTGCCCCCCGAGGAGTGGATCGCCCCACCCGACCCTGGGCCCGGCATCGCTCCCCTCATGCACATCAGCTCTCCCGAACCGTCCTGGCTCGCCACTCAGGACTTCCCGCAGTTGGTCACCCGCGCCCGGCTCGCCCGCCTGGTGCGCAAGCTGCCCAGGGCCCGGCGCGGATGGATTCTCGACAGCGACGGCTACCAGCATCTGCAGCGCAACGGCACCTGGGTC
Organism: Nonomuraea sp. NPDC049784; assembly: GCF_040659615.1. Classification (NCBI taxonomy): domain Bacteria; kingdom Bacillati; phylum Actinomycetota; class Actinomycetes; order Streptosporangiales; family Streptosporangiaceae; genus Nonomuraea; species Nonomuraea sp. NPDC049784. Next base: position 958 of record NZ_JBFAMX010001185.1, on the reverse strand, counting down.
ATCTCGGCCGAGCAATACGCCGCCGAGGCCGACCGGTGGATGCGCCGCATCGGCCGGCTCAAGGCCGCGGCCGTGCAGGACTGGCCGACGGAGGACGAAGTCCTCGCCGCCACCGAAGCGCGCATCATCGCGCTTCGCGGACCGGTGCGGTTTCTACCGGACTACGTGCGGGCGCACCAGGAGTGGACGATCGAGTCCTATCTGCGCCTGCGGTCGCTGGCGCCCCGCGTACCGTGGATGCCGGTCTTGCAAGGCCGTACCTCTGGGGAGTACCTCCGCCACCGGGAGATGTGGGCTGAGGCCGGCGTGGATCTGGCCGCGCATTCCCTGGTCGGCATGGGCTCGCTATGCAAGCGCTCGGGCAGCATGCTCAGCTTCTTCCAGATGGCGCTCACAATCGAAGAGCTCGCCCGTGACGGTATTCGCCTGCACGGATTCGGCCTGAAAACGACGGCGCTGGAATACGAGGAAGCGCGCAAGAGCCTGGTGTCGGTCGACTCCGGCGCCTGTTTCTACGCCGCGCGCCGGCAACGTCTTCGGGCGCACCGCGACTGTCCCCACCCCGGTGATTGCCGCAACTGCCCCCGCTGGGCTGCCGACTGGGTCTCAGACCTGGCCGATCGTGGCCGCGTGGCCGCCGCGTGATCGCAGCGCACCTCCGGTGGCGACACCGTGCCGGGCGCCGCCAACGCCACCAGAGGGGGAGGCGGCAGAGCCTCCTCCCCTCTCCCCTTCCTGCGGAAGACGCCCCTCTCTGTACCACAAGGAGCCGCATGACCGTGGACTGGATCAGCTGGCTGCGAAGCGACGTGTGGTTTCACCCCCGCGTCCCGGCCGACACCACTCAGATCGACCTGCTTCACCCCGTGGAGGCCACCCACGCCCTCCAGGTGATGGAACACCACGCCGGCCCGGCTGCCCGCGCGTTGTGCTCCCACGCGATGCGCCACCCAGCCCC
>NZ_JBFAMX010001184.1:0-1485 GCF_040659615.1 Nonomuraea sp. NPDC049784 | reverse complement strand
CTTGTCGCTGTCGGTCATGACCAGCAGCGGCAGGACGAAGTCCTTGAACGCGGTGACGATCGTGAAGATGGAGACCACGCCCAGAATCGGTGACGCCCACCCGCACGAGGTCGTCGCCGCCTTCGACCGGTTCGCCGCGTCGATTTGGGACGCCACGCACAAACGGCGAACGTCGCTGAACGATCCGGGTGAGCCAGGCGCGCACACGTTCGGCGGACAGTTGCGAGTCGTCGGCCGCGACGCCTACCTGAGGTGGCGAGCCAGCCTGCTGAAGGGCGGTCGCCTGACCGAACCCCGCTTCCACAGCGTTGAGCAGGTGCGCCAGCATCTGGCCGCCGGCGGCGACTCGCCCGCGGTCTTGTCGTACAGCCGGGCCAGCGAGGGCGCTCGCGCACTGGCAGCCGACCTCGATGGAGCGGTGCTCGCGGGCGGCGGCTCGTTCATCGCGGCGCAGCGCGGCGACAACGGCAGATGGAATCTGCACATGTCCGCGACCGGGCAGGCCCTGGTGCCGCGTGTGGACTTCGAGTCGTGTGCCGACGCGATCGACGCCGGTGACCTGCTGAAGAAGCGGGCGCACGAGTTCTGGGACCACCCGGATCACTGGCTGACCGGCATCTACCCGATCGATGAGGTCCTGGAGGTGCTGGTCGAACGGCGGCGGCGCGTTGGCGGGGGCATGCCGCTGCCCGGCCAGGAGCCGCCGCCCGATGACGAGTCCATCGCCGTGGAGGTTTCCGTTGTTCCCCAGTGTGAGTGAGCTCCGGGAGCACCTGCGCCGGTCGGCGCTGAACGCTGACGCCGACCGGCGCGAGTTCCTCGAGCGGCTGGCCGAGGAGAAGACGCTGGCGCTGACGCCGTCGGGCCAGCTGGCCCTCTTCAAGTCCAAGGGGACCTGGGTGGTGCTGGCGCCTGCAGCTGCGTTGACGGTGACCGCGCAGTTCTTGAAGTTGCCGACGAAGAGGGAAGCGCTGGAGATCGCCGCCAAGCTCGAAACGATACGAGACAGTGACGGCAATCCACCTCCCTGGGCGTCCGCCGAACTTCAGGACGCCGTGAAGGACTGGCGTAGCGCCGGCGGCCTGACCTGGCGACATGTCGTGATCGACGTCATGGGCCAGCACGACATCGACCACGGCCGCGACCAGACGCCCATCGCGACGATGGCACGAGAGCAGCGCCAGAGCCAGGAGGCGAAAGAGGCGTTCCAGCGGCGGGCGGCCGAGGGCGGCTACCGGATCGGCGATGCCCAGGAGCTGGTCACCGGCGACCAGATCGAGCTGGACTCCCACGTCAGCGACAGTCGGCGCGGCTTGAAGGGCTGGACGAACGGCGCCCTGCTCGGCGGGGACGACCCGCCGAGCGAGCAGTACAGCAAAGTCATCATCTGCGGCGTGCTCAAGGCCCCGCCGACGTTCAACAAGGCCAGTGCGTGGACCGGGAGCCTCGGCATCGACTGGGCGTTCGAGCCGGGAGCGACCTGGC
>NZ_JBFAMX010001183.1:0-1501 GCF_040659615.1 Nonomuraea sp. NPDC049784 | reverse complement strand
GGGGAATCTCCAGGAGCCGCGGCCGGTGGCGCAGTTGCGGGTCGCGGCCGACCTCGTGGACGCGCTCGCCGAGCAGATCAGGGCCTGGATCCGGCCCGGCAAGGTCGCATTGATCGGCTGCGAGGCGATGGCCGCGCCCTGGTGGTGCCGCCTGCGCTCGGTGCTGCCCGGGCACGACCTGGTGTGCGCCGACGAGCTGGCCTGGGAGGCGCGCCGGATCAAGAGCCCGGCCGAGCTGGACCTGCTGCGCGCCTCCGGAGCGCTGGGCGTGCGCGCGATGGCCGCCGCCAGGGACGCCGCCGAGCCGGGCGCGACGGAGGCCGACGTGGCGGCCGCCGCCGTCGCCGAGATCGTCCGGGCGGGCGGCGTCTACTCCGGCATGGGCATCTCGTCCGGCGCCGAGTCCCACACGTTCGCCGCCTCCGGCCCCGCACCCTATTCCGCCGGTCGGCGGCTCGCGGCGGGCGATCTGCTCAGGATCGATCTGTACGGCTCGGTGCACGGCTACCTGTTCGACCTGGCCCGTACGTGGGTCGTCGGCGAGGAGCCGACCACGGAGCAGCGGCGGCTGCTCGACGCGGTGCGTGACAGCGTCCTGGCCGGGATCGAGCTGCTGCGGCCCGGCCGGCCCTTCGGCGAGGTGGCGCGCCGGTGCCAGGAGGTGTTCGAACGGTCGGCGTTCGCGGCCCATCACGGGCTGCCCGAGCCGGAGATGCACGGGGTCTGGGGGCACGGGCTCGGGTTGTCGTTCGAACCGCCGTGGATCATCGAGGATGGGCCGCACGCGGGCGAGCGGGCCGAGGCCGGGATGTGCCTGGCCCTGGAGCGCAGGCTCGCGGTTCATTCCGTGGGCGGCGCCGGGTACGAGGAGGACGTCATCGTCACCGACGCGGGCCCGGAGCTCACCACCGTGAGCCGCAGCCCCGAACCCGCCGCACGTTAGCTGCTACGGCTGTCACCGGCCCCGGGATCCGGCCCGCCGGAGCCGGCCGGGTATTCCCGAAGCGGAACAAGGTCTCTTGACCAAGCCGACATGACAGGCGCGAGAACCCGCCACGCCTCCTCGGCCTCATCGCCGCGGATGGACAGGGCGGCGTTCCCGTTCAGCACGTCGAGCAGCAGCCGGCCGTAGGCGGGAAGGTCGGGCGCCTCCAGCCGCGCGGTCAGCGTGAGCGGGGCAAGGGTATACGCGCCGGAGCCGACGCCGGTCAGAGCCAGGGTCATGCTTTCCGGTTCGAGCCCGAATCGGAGCACGTTGGGCGTGGCCTGCCCGCTGTGGCCGAAGGGCAGGTGGGGGACGGGCCGGAAGCGTACCGCGACCTCTTTTCGGTCCTCTTTGAGCGCTTTGCCGCTGCGGAGCCGGAAGGTCGTGCCGGACCAGCGCCAACTCTCGAGTTCCAGCTCTACCTCGGCGAACGTCTCGGTGCGGCGCTGTGGGTCCACGCCTTCCTCGTCGATGTAGGCCGGAACTTCGCGGTCGCCGACGCGGCCGGCCAGATAG
>NZ_JBFAMX010001182.1:0-1503 GCF_040659615.1 Nonomuraea sp. NPDC049784 | reverse complement strand
GCGACGGCGGAGGCCGAGGCGGCATCCAGTCGCCCGTCGATCACGGCCGTGACGACCCGCCTCGTCAGCGTGGTCTCCAGCACCAGCGGCCGGTCCCACGCCAGAGCCTGGCCCACCCCCGGATAGTGCTCCACCCGCACGAACCAGGGATCGTCCGCCGTCTGGGCGAAGACGAGCGTCCAGTCACGGCCCTCGGGCGTGGCGCCCGTCATGGCCACCCACGGGGAGCGGCTGCCGTGTACGGCCTGCTCGTCCCCCGGCAGGGTGGCCCGGCCGGTGGAGGTGCCCGGCGCGCGCCAGAAGAACCCGCCGTAGCCCGCGCCCACCCGGCCCTTGGTGGCCGAGCTGTGGATCTCCATGGGCGCTCCGGTGAGGTTCGTCAGCGTGAAGGAGAACTCCAGCGCCCACGCCCCGTCGATGGGCCGGGCGAGCACTGTACGCTCCTCGCGCGCCATCGGCCGTCCGCCGGGGCCTGCCCACTCCAGTTGCTCGACGAAGCCGTCGTCGGTGAGCTGCGAGAACGCCTGGTGGCGCTGGACACCGTGATCGTCCAGCCAGGCCGGCCCCTGGTCCTTGACGTAGGTGCGGCCACCCCAGAAGTTGGCGCCGCCCAGGTCGGAGATCGCGACTCCCACGCCGAGGTGGTGCACGTGGTCCTCAGGGCGTAGCTGGGTGACCTCCACGCCGGCGAGCGTACGCACCGGATGCAGGTAGGGGCGCGGCGAGTCGGTGGGCGGCAGGTCGGGCCGCCACTCGTAGGAGGCCACCGCCGTGTCCGCGACGCGCAGCTCCACACTCGTCCAGGGCACATCGAGCTCCGAGTACAGCGCCAGCTCCTCGGCGCTGCGCGTGGTCAGCTCGGCGACGCCCGGCAGGAACCGGTGCGTGACCTCGCCGGACTCGGCGTCCCGCTCGACGACCTGGTACCGCTCGGGGATCGGCAGCGGCTCGGGAGCCAGCCGCACCGCGTCCAGCACCTGCGTGAACGACTCCGTGGCGGACAGCGGCACCAGCAGGCGGGCGCCCGTGCGGAGGTGGTCGATGAGGTTCTCCAGCAGGTCCGTGCGCTCGTACACGGTCGTCGTGACCGAGCCGTCCGGCAGCTCGACCTTGAGCTGGTCCTGCGTGTAGACGAGCGTCGCGCGGCCGGCGTCGCCGTGCACGACAAGGTACGGCTCGTTCCTGCCGGTGGCACACAGCGTCACCGCGATCGTGATCACGAAACCGTCGTCGAGCCGGATCCGCAGGCAGGACGTGTCGTCCGACTCGATCGGATTGGCGTGGTAGAGCTCGGTCTCGATCTCCGCGATGGGGCCGTCCACCAGGGCCAGCGCGGTGGCCACGGCGTGCGCGAACGGGTTCGTCAGCGCGCCGTCCACCACGTCCACGCCGTCGAGCCGGCGCTTACCCGCCCAGGCGGACCTGGTGAAGTACGACGAGGTGCGCGATGGACCCTCGTGGTGTTCTCCACGGTCCCGTCATAGGGCCGACCATAGCTCAGAC
>NZ_JBFAMX010001181.1:0-1515 GCF_040659615.1 Nonomuraea sp. NPDC049784 | reverse complement strand
CCAGCGTGACGTGGGCGCCCTCGGCGACGTATTTGGCCATGGTCGCGCCGGTGCCGATCGACTCGTCGTCAGGATCTGTGGTGCGGTCGCGTGTTCGGCGCGTTCGGTACGGCGAGCGCTGGTGTTGGGCTCGGCCCCTGCTGGAGTGTGGTCGACGAGCCAGCGCTCCAGACGCCAGATGAGCACCTGTGCGTCGCTGCGCGCCGGGCTGGTGGTGTCGTGCCGCAGGGGCCGCTGACGGACCACCCCGGCCAGAACCGCGGCCGGGTCATGGCCGAGCCGCTCCACGCGAGCCAACATGCCGGCCAGCGACGGCCAGGCGCCATGGCGCAGAATCTGTTCGGCGTCGGCGCGCCCTCGGACGGCGTTGCGAAGAGCGTTTTGAAGATTCGGGCGTTGAGCGGCGGCATGGTCGGGGCGAGCACGAGGCCGAGCGCCGAGAAGTTCGGCCGCGTACTGCAGGTGGTCACCGGCCAGCTGCGCCAGCTGGGCGTGCACCTGCCGCCGCTGGGACTGTCGCAGCGTGTAGACGGCGCGTACCGCCAGAAGCGCGGCGACAACGAACGCCGTCACCATCGCCATCTCGTCGCCGTGGCCCAGCATGGACCCGGCTCTTACCACTGCCTGCAACGCGAACCGCATGTGATGCGACGCTTCGCTTCGCTCGCGCCACGGGTCGCGCCCCACCCGTTCCAGGTGCCGGGCCGCGAGCTCGAGCTTGTCTCGCACGGCTTCTGGCGCCCGCCGCGCCGAGACCGTCATCAGGTCCGCGAGGCCGGCGACGGTGGCGGCTGCGCCCGGATCACCACGTCGCAGTGCCGCGGTCGCGTGCTGGACGGATCGGGTGGCCTGTTGCCAGGCAGCGATGCGCTCTGCCCTGTCGGGGTTTTCTCGTTGCTGCGCGCGGCCGGTGGCCCGTGTGCGTGTGACGGGTGGAGGCGTTCTGCGGCCGCGGGTGGGGGCGGTCGTGTCGGCCCAGCGTTGTCGAACGCGGGGCAGGGAAAGGTCCGGTGCCAGCTTCGAGCCGCTGAACCAGATGGGCTCCCCGGTCGGGCTGGTGTCACCCTCGTGGGCCACGGCGTATCCGACCACCTGTCCAGAGGAGGAGGTGCGTTGCTGCAGCAGTACCTCAGGCTCGCGGCGGAGCCGGGCGAAGAAGTCGGACTCGCCGGTCGCTTCGAGCGCGATGGGCCGGACCTTCTGACGCAGAATCTCTCGCGAGGTCGCGCGTTGTCGGCGGAGCCGGTGCGCCTTGGCCTGTTCGGCAAGTGTGGGAGCTTGCACCGCGGTGCGGTCGGCCTCGGCCGTGACGCGTAGGTTGAGTTCACGCTCGATCGTGCGGCATTCCTCTCGCAGCCGCAGCCAATCGTTGTGCCGGTCGGGTAGTTTCCCGTCTTGGCGTACGAGCGTGGCCACCAGGTGAACGTGATCGTCAGCATGGCGCACCGCGATCCAGCGGCACCCATTCGGGTCGCCGCGAGGTGCGATGCCGCCGGCGGCGACGAGACGGCGGGC
>NZ_JBFAMX010001180.1:0-1518 GCF_040659615.1 Nonomuraea sp. NPDC049784 | reverse complement strand
CCGGCCGCCCACCCGGGTCGACACCGGCCCCGGCTGGGCCAGGCTCGACTCGCCGCACGGCCTGTGCGTGATCGAGGACCTGTCCGGCCGGCGGGAGGGAGCCCTCGTCACGGCCCTGCCCGGCACCAACGTGTTCGCCCCGCGCACCACGATCCCCACGCTGAAGGGCGACCTGCCGCCCGGCGAGCACCTGCTGGCCTGCGCGGTCATCGGCCTGAAGGCCGCGGGCGGGTGGCCGGAGCCTCCCGCGTGGGATTCCATCGAGCCTGTGCTCGGCCTGGGGTGATCACTGTTCCAGGTGCGGGAGCCGGGCCCGCCAGGTGACAGGCCCGGCCCAGTGGTTCTCCATCCCGAGCCGATCGCTCGCCCTGGTCCGGGCGATCCCCGGCACGGCGGCCTCCACCGCGGCCAGTAGGGTGGGGTCGGCTGCGGTCAGCCCGTAGAATCCCGTCAGGGGTGGGCGATGGCGACGCGTTCGAGGGGCACCACCGCACTACTCGCCGCTGCGGCGGCAGGGACGTGGCTGCTGGTCGTCAACGTTCTCGGGGCCGGTCAGGGGCCCATCTGGCGGCACGGCCCGATCTGGACGCTCGGCGCGTTCGTCGGCGTCTCCTTCCTCGCGGCCGGGACCTTGGCCTGGCGGGAGCACCCGCGTAACCGGGTCGGCCCGCTCATGATGGCGCTCGGACTCGCCTGGCTTCCCCAGCAACTGCTGTTTCACCCCGGAGGGCCGCTGTGGGCGCTGGCATTGTGCGGCATGTGGGCGGGGGTCGCTTGCCACCTGTTCCTCGCCTTCCCCACCGGCAGGCTGGGCTTCGTGTCCTACCGGGTGGTGACCGGCCTGGCGTACGTCGCAGCCCTTGTGCTGCCCTCGGCCCAGGCCGCCACGTACCTTCCCCTCCCGCTACCGCTCCGGCATTTCACCGTCGCGCTCGACGCCTCCTCCTGGCAGGTGACCGTCCTCATCTCCGGCGTGGTGCTCGCCCTCACGGTCAAGCGCTGGCGTCAGGCGAGCGTGGCGCAGCGCCGGGCGGTCGCGCCGGTCACCGGCGCCTCGGTGGTCGCCACGATCACCTTCGCCGGGGACCGCATGGCCGGCCTCTTCGGCCCGAACCCGCTGCAGGTCCCGCTCTCGCTCGTCATGCTGGGGGCGTTCATGGCGGTCCCGCTGGCGTACCTGGCCGGCCTCATGCGAAGCCGGATGGACCACGGCCGCGTGGCCGACCTCGTGGTACGGCTGAGCCGCCGCGAACGGCGGGACACGCTGCGCGACGAGCTGGCCGCCACCTTGCGAGACCCGGGGATGATCGTGGGCTATTGGACGGCGGATCAGGACCGCTACGTGGACGCCGACGGCCGCCCGGTCGACCTGGACCCGGGGCCGGGCAGGGTCGTCACTCGCGTCGACCAGGGCGAGGCGCCGCTCGCCGTACTCGTGCACGACGCCGCCCTCCTCGAGCAGCCCCTCCTCGTCGAGGCCGCGTGCGCCGCCGCGGCGCTCGCCCTGGAGAACGAGCG
>NZ_JBFAMX010001179.1:0-1519 GCF_040659615.1 Nonomuraea sp. NPDC049784 | reverse complement strand
CGGTGCCCGTCCCCTGCCGGTGGTGCCTGCGTGCGGCATCGGCTGGGGAGTGTGCCCGGAGCATGGGGCGACGCTCACGGCCGAGGCCGATGGCCACACCCGATGTGCGCACTGCAACCGCCGCTGGCCTGATGATCGGCTGAACCTGCCGTGCCCGGAGCCGATCACCCGGACGGAGGAGGCCCGGCATCTCATGCGCACGGGCATGTGCTCAGGCCACGCGGTCGCGCTCGCCGCGGTGTACGGCATCGAGACCGAGCCGCTCCGACCGGGCCGGCCTGTCCCCGAAGCGGGAACCTGGGACCATGGCCGTGAAGCTGGCCGCTACGTGCGCGACCACTACCGGCTTCCCGCCGCCAAACGGCACGCCCGCATCACCGTGGACGGCAGATCCGGAACCATTCTCGGCTTCCGCGGCGGCTACCTGTTGGTTCGCTTCGACGCCGATCCGGACCGCCGCGTCCTGTGTCATCCGATCGCCGGCGTCAGCTACCCGGCCAGCGGGCAGCCCGGCCCGGCACTGACCGCCGGGAGGCCCGTCCGCCGGCATGACGGAGGAAGACCATGACCGGACGTCCGCCCCGGCTGCACCGGGAGCACGCCGTCGCCCTGCTGCTGCCCCGACCGGCGGGACAGAGCGAGCGCACGGTGCTCACGCTCACCAGCGACGGGACCTTCAGTTATGCCACTGCGGAGGCCGTGCTGGCTGGAGAAGCCGGACGCCTCGTACTCACCCGCGCCGAATTGCTCGACGCGGGGATTCGCGTGCTCCCCGGCACTGGCGGCCGGCTCGCCCCCGGCTGTGCCGCGCGGCTGGACGCCGTACTCGCCTACCTGAACGAAGAGCTGGCCGACGAGCACCTGTCCAGCGCGTCGGCGCACCGGCGCAAGGGGCTGGCTCGACAGAGCCCACGAGCTCCCGAGAGCAAGGATGTCGACAATGAAGGCTGACGACATCGCCGAGGCGGGCGAGGTTCTCCGCGACCACTTCGTCGACTTCGAGGTCGACCCACGACTCATCGAGCAGGTGCTCACCGCTCACCCTGATCTCCTCGTGGTGGCCAGCGCGTGGGGCTGGGACGATACCGAGGCGCGCTCGCAACTCGCCGACGCACTCGCCCGGACTCTGCTCGACAGGTCGTGGCCGACCTATGGCCAACCCCGGGATCTTGAGTCGTTCCGCGAGGAACTGCGCGCGGCGCACGCGCGCTGGGTGCTGCACCCTAAGGCGGAGTCGCCCCGTGCCGACGACCCGGCGGACGCGTCGGCGGACTTGACCGACGACCTCAGCGGTGACCGGCAGCGACTTGCCCGCAGTCGCGCCGACCACGCGCTGCTGACCACGCTCCGCGATATCGACGACGGCCACCTGTCGCTCTGGGCGCGGGTCGCCCACCACGACAGCGCCACCGGCGAACAGCTGGCCGAGCCGAAGGTCCTGCGCATCACCCCGGACCGGCAGCCGCACCCCGGCGTGCCCGACGCCCAAGGCACCTGGTGGACCCTGCTGTTCGCACTC
>NZ_JBFAMX010001178.1:0-1520 GCF_040659615.1 Nonomuraea sp. NPDC049784 | reverse complement strand
TCCTGGTCGGTCAGTCTGCGCACACGGACAGGCTCGGCCACCGCGCCTCCAGCGGTCGGATCGGACGTCACCGCCCATCAAACCGCCACGATCACTCCATCCAAGCCGCCGCCGAGTGACGGTGAGTGTGAGGATCTGCGCTATTCGGCGAATTGTGGTGGTGAGCAGCATGCTCGCCGTGGGCGGGCGAGGCGGTGGGTGGCGGGTCACTGTCAGGCTCCGACGATGCCTTTGAGGACGCTGACCAGCAGCGGGGCCAGCACGGCGATGCCGTAGCCGAGGGCTGCGTAGCGCAGGGTCTTCTTGGCCGCCTCGGCCTCGCCGGGGGCGCCGCCGGCCAGGATGTAGCGGACTCCGCCGCCGGTCAGGAACAGGGTGGCGAGGGCGCCACCAGGCCGACGATGACGTTGCGCAGATTGTCGATCACTTGGTTCAGTGAGCCCGCCCCCTTTCCACCACTGGTTCCTCCTTCCGCTGAGAAGCCCGTGGCGGTGGCCTGGGCGAAGTGAGCCAGAACGAGTTCCGGGAGCGTGCCGAGGGTGACGGCTGCGACGATGACGGCGGCGATGAGCTGGACCTTTCTCGGCGTCCGGCACGGACTGGGACCGACGTCGCTTCTCAACGACGATTCAGGGCGCTCGTGCTGTCGGTCTGCAATCCGGGTGACCGACCTGGTGGCGGTGGGCGCTGTTCACGGAGTTATGTTGAACCGGTACAGACCGGCGGTGCCTCCGACTACGAGATGGTCGCCGGTCGGGCTCCAGACGCAGGCGCGTACGCCGCCGTCGACTCGCATCATGGCGCGCGACCGGCCGGTCGAGGGGTCCCAGAGCCGGATTTCGCCGGTGTGGCCGGCGGTGGCGAGTGTGTGGCCGTCGGGGGCGATGGCGAGTGCGGTCGCCGCCGGATCGGTGAGTTGCAGGCGCTGTTGCCAGGTGGTGGTATCCCAGATGCGTGTGGTGTCGTCGCGGCCGACGCTCGCCAGCCAGGTGCCGTCCGGCGCTGCGGCAACCCCGTCCCCCCAGTTCGTGTGTCCGGTGAGTATCGCGCGCTGCTGCCAGGTGGTGGTGTCCCAGATCCGCACGGTGTTGTCCCAACCGGCGGTGGCCAGCCAGGCTCCGTCGGGGGCGATCGTCACGGCGCACACGACGCGGGGCTCGTGCATCAGCGCACGGCGTACGCCGGTCGTGGCGTCCCATATCTGCACCGTTCCGTCGTGGCTGACGCTGGCCAGCCAACTGCAGTCGGGGGCGATGGCCACCGCGTACACGGCGTTGTCATGACCGGTGAGGGTGCTGCGCAGCCGCCAGGTGGCCGTGTCCCAGACACACACGGTGCGGTCCGAGGCGGCGGCGAGCCAGGTGCCGTCGGGGGCGACAGCCACGTCCATGACCCATTTGGTAGGGCTGGCGAGAGTGGCGGAGAGTACGCCGGATTGGTCCCAGATCCGCACGAGGGCGTCGCCCTGGCCCCCGGTGGCGAGCCAGGTGCCGTCGGGCGCGATGGCCACTGCGCTGACG
>NZ_JBFAMX010001177.1:0-1528 GCF_040659615.1 Nonomuraea sp. NPDC049784 | reverse complement strand
CGGATCTTGGCCAGCTGCTCAGCCGAGTTGATCGCACCCACATCGGTGTTCTTGTCCAGCGGATCACCCACCCGCAACGTCGCAAGCCGGCGCTTCAACGCGACCAGCAACTCCTCCTGGACCGACTCCTGCACCAGCAGCCGCGACCCCGCGCAGCACACATGACCCTGATTGAAGAAGATCCCATTCACGATCCCCTCCACCGCCTGATCGATCGCGGCGTCGGCGAACACGATGTTGGCCGCCTTGCCACCCAGCTCCAACGTCAGCTTCTTGCCGCTGCCGGCCACCGCCCGGGCGATGACCCGGCCCACCTCGGTCGAGCCGGTGAAGGCCACCTTGTCCACGTCGGGATGGCCCACCACCGCCGCGCCGGTCTCCCCCGCCCCGGTCACGATGTTCACCACCCCCGCCGGCAGATCAGCCTGCCGGCAGATATCGGCGAACAACAACGCCGTCAACGGCGTCGTCTCAGCCGGCTTGAGCACCACCGTGTTCCCACACGCCAACGCCGGCGCGATCTTCCAGGCCAGCATCAACAGCGGGAAGTTCCACGGGATAACCTGCCCCGCCACCCCCAACGGCCTGGTACCGAACCCCGCATACTCCAGCTTGTCCGCCCAGCCGGCGTAGTAGAAGAAATGCGCCGCCACCAACGGCACGTCCACATCGCGCGACTCACGGATCGGCTTGCCGTTGTCCAACGACTCCAGCACGGCCAGCTCCCGCGCCCGCTCCTGAATGATCCGCGCGATCCGGAACAGGTACTTGGCCCGCTCGCTGCCGGGCAGCGCTGACCAGACGCCGAACGCCTTGCGCGCGGCCTGCACCGCCCGATCCACGTCATCGGCCGAAGCGGTGGCGACCTCGGCCAGCATCTCCTCGGTCGCCGGGTTGATCGTCTTGAACGGGGATCCGGAACCGTCGGTGAACTCGCCGTCGATGAACAGCCCGTACGACGGCTTGATATCGACAATGTCGCGCGACTCGGGCGCGGGCGCGTACTCGAAGATCGCCATCATCAGTCCAGAGTGAAGTAGTCGGGACCGGCATACCGGCCGGTGGCCAGCTTCTGCCGCTGCATCAGCAGATCGTTCAGCAGCGAGGAGGCACCCAGCCGGAACCAATCCGGGGACAGCCAGTCATCGCCGGCCGTCTCATGCACCAGCACCAGGTTCTTGATGGCGTCCTTGGTCGTGCGGATCCCGCCCGCCGGCTTGACCCCCACCTGCCGGCCCGTCACCGCGCGGAAGTCCCGCACCGCCTCCAGCATGATCAACGTCACCGGCGGGGTCGCCGCCGGCGACACCTTGCCCGTCGAGGTCTTGATGAAGTCCGCGCCCGCCAGCATCGCCAGCCAGGACGCCCGCCGCACGTTGTCGTAGGTGGCCAGCTCACCCGTCTCCAGGATCACCTTCAGATGCGCGTCCCCGCAGGCGGCCTTGATCGCGACGATCTCCTCCAACACCTTCATGTAGTTGCCGGACAGGAACGCGCCCCGGTCGATCACCATGTCGATCTCGTCGGC
>NZ_JBFAMX010001176.1:0-1531 GCF_040659615.1 Nonomuraea sp. NPDC049784 | reverse complement strand
GGAAATAGGCCCCTTACCTGCGTGTTTGACATGTGGCATGATGTCGCGCGTGCCACAGGGGGCACACTGCAGCGCGACGATCTTGGCGGCGTCGGCGAGCGCGCGCTGCCGCTGCTCGCTGAGCGGCTCGCGCACGGCCACCCAGATGGAGCCGAGGATCTCGTCGCCGCTGCGCACGGCCACGGCGGCCCGGTTGATCACACTTTCGTCCTCGAGCTCCATGTAGATGGGCTCGCGGCTCTGGTAGAGCTGTTTGAAGAAGCCGCGCTCGTCGAGCATCCGCAGGTAGCGCTCGGGCACCTGGCGGCCGAGGACGGTCTCCACGCGGCCCGGGTCGGCCTCGTCCTGCCGGCCGGAGAAGGCGAGCACGCGGGACGACCTGTCCTCGATGGTGACGGGCGCGTCGAGCAGCTCGCAGACGGCGTTGGCCAGCGAGAACAGGTCTCCCTGCGGCCCTTGCTCGGGCTCGGCCAGGTCGGCCTCGGCCAGCAGGGAACGCAGCAGCGCGGCGACCTGCGCCCAGGAGGCGGCCCGGGTGAGGCCGAGCACGGCGACGCCGGTCGCCAGCACGGTGGCGCGGACCTGCTCGTCGACGTCCACGGGCAGCTTCACGACGACGCCCGCGGCGGCGGGCGCGCGTTCGATGAGCGAGCAGATCTCCGCGGCGCCCCGCACGCCGACCGCGAGCAGGATCCCACCCGAGGGGACGATCAACTCGTCAAGCGGATCGAAGATGTGCACCCCGGTGACCTCGGCGTCGAGGTCACCGGGGGAGGCCGCCACATCGAGGACGGTGGTGCCGAGGTCCTGCAGGATCCGTCCCAGGCTGGCACGGGGACGATTCCTCACACGATCACGATAGTCCACGAAAATCGACGTCAACGTAGCCGGTCAACAGCCAGACGGGCGGCGCAGCCGATGGCGGCGTCCGCGGCGGGCAGCCGGGATCGAATGACATCACTGCGTACGAACACGGCGACGGCGTACCGCTTGCCGTCGGGGTACTCCACTACGCCCGACTCGTTGCGGATGCCCCACAGGGTGCCCGTCTTGCCCGACACCTTCACCTCGTCGGGGAAGCCCGCGGCCAGCCGGTGCGGCCAGATCTGCTCGCCCATGACCTTTCGCACCTCGGCGCACGCCTCGGGAGGGCCGGCCTGGTCGCGCCAGATGAGGCTCAGCAGCGTCGTGATCTCGCGCGGCGTGCCGGCGGTGGTGCGGGCAGGGTCGCGTACGGCCATGACCCGCAGCTCGTCCTGGGTGGCGACGTCCCAGTCCTCGCCGATGTCCTCGGTGACCTGCTGGAACAGCTTCGCGCACCCGCCTATGAGCCGCGTGCGGCGCAGCCCGAGCGCGGCGAGGGTGCCGTTGACCCGGTCGAGTCCGACGCGGCGGAGCAGCACGTCGGTCGCCGCGTTGTCGGACATCGTGATCATGAAGTGGGCCAGGTCGCGCAGGGGCGTGAAGGCGCTGCTGTCGTACCTGCCCTCGAACAACCTGGACGAGGCCCCGATCTTCGAGGCCGCCGCCG
>NZ_JBFAMX010001175.1:0-1535 GCF_040659615.1 Nonomuraea sp. NPDC049784 | reverse complement strand
CCGCACCTGACGCCGATCCTGATCGAGCTGCGCGCCCTGGACAAGTCGCACTCGGTGGACGCGCTGGTGGCGGCCCACCTGGCGAGCCATGGCGAGGAGTTCATCGATCTGAAGGCGTTCCGCTATCTGCTCAAGCAGGGGCGGATCGTGCTGCTGTTCGACGGTTTCGACGAGCTGGTGACCCGGCTGACGTTCGACCGGGCGGCCGATCACCTGGCCACGCTGCTGGCGGCGGCCGAGGACAAGGCGAAGATCGTGGTCGCCAGCCGCACGCAGCACTTCAAGTCGCACAGCCAGGTGCTGACCTCGCTCGGCGAGATGGTCGGGGTGCTGCCGCAGCGGCGCGTGCTCAGCGTCGAGGACTTCACGCACGACCAGATCCGCTCCTACCTGGCCAACCGCTTCGACGACGGCGACGAGGCCAGGGCCCGCATGTCGCTGATGGGCGAGATCGCGGACCTGCTCGCGCTGGCGCAGAACCCGCGCATGCTGAGCTTCATCGCCGACCTCGACGCCGACCGCCTGCGTACGGTGGCCGGCGCCCGCCACACGATCAGCCCCGCGCTGCTGTACGACGAGATCCTCAGCTCCTGGCTGGCCTTCGAGGAGCGGCGGGCCAGGGTTCCCGGCTCGGCCACCGCGCTGACCGTCGACGAGCTGTGGCGGACGGTGACCGCGCTGGCGGTGCGGCTGTGGGACACCGGTGAGTCGCTGCTGGGCGTGGACGAGCTGACCGAGCTGGGCGAGACGCTGACCGACCTGGCCGACGGGCAGTTGTCGGCGGCGCACGCGGCGTACCGGATGGGCTCGGGCAGCCTGCTGGTGCGGACCGAGGAGGGGATGTTCGGGTTCATCCACGCGTCGGTGATGGAGTGGGTGATCGCCCGCCACATCGCCCTGGACAACCTGGCGCTGCTGTCACGCAGGCCGCTGTCGGCGCTGACCGTGGAGTTCCTGTGCGACCTGGCCGACGTGCGGGCGCTGCGCGCCTGGGTGGCCGACCCGCCGGGCGACGACGTGTCCAGGGCGAACGCGGTCAAGATCTCCGCCAGGCTGCGCACCCCCGCCCGCGCCGACCTGCGCGGCGCCAACCTGAAGGGCGAGGACCTGTCGGCCAGGGACCTGCGCGAGGTCGATCTCACCGGCGCCGACCTGTCAGAGGCCACCCTGGCGGGCACGAACCTGTCCAGGGCCACCCTGCGCGAGGCCAGGCTGGTCGGGGCGCGGCTCGACGGCGCGGCGCTGACCGGGGCCGACCTGACCGGCGCCGACCTGTCGGGGGCGCGGCTGGCGCAGGTGGACCTGAGCGACGCGGCGGTCGAGGGCGCCCGCTGGCACCGGGCCTCGCTGATCAACGTGACCGGCACGCTGCCGCACCTGCACGGCGCGGCGGTCGTGCCGGGACAGCCGGTCGAGGTGGAGTTCGCCCCGGCCGGCATCGGCGTCCCGTACGGCTACCACTTCCAGACCAGCCGCCTGCCCGAGCCCATCGCCTACAGCCCCGACGGCAGCACGATCGCCATCGGCAACGAGGA
>NZ_JBFAMX010001174.1:0-1539 GCF_040659615.1 Nonomuraea sp. NPDC049784 | reverse complement strand
CGTCCGGCGCCGGAGTGCCGGTGCCCGAGGTGGTCTCCAGCGGTGGGTCGTACATCCTCATGACGCGCGTGCCCGGCGAGACCATCCCGCGCAAGATCCTGCGCGACGACGCCTACGCGGCCGCCAGGCCCCGGCTGGCGGCGCAGTGCGGGCAGGCGCTCGCCGCGATCCACCGGATGCCGGCGTCCGGCCTGCCACAGGAAGTGGATGATGACCCGCTGCGGCGCTGGCGGGACGTGCTCGACCTGCTCGGCGAGCCGCACCCGGTGTTCGAGCTGGCGCTGCGCCGGCTGGCCGCCGACCGGCCGGGCAGCACGCGGCGTACGGTCGTGCACGGCGACTTCCGCAACGGCAACCTCATCGTCGGGCCCGAGGGGATCAGGGCGGTGCTCGACTGGGAGCTCGCCCACCTCGGCGACCCCCTCGAGGACCTCGGGTGGCTGTGCGTCAAGGCGTGGCGGTTCGGCTCGCCGCTGCCGGTGGGCGGCTTCGGGGACTACGACGAGCTGATCTCCTCGTACGAGCGGGCCGGCGGCCACCCCGTCGACCGGGACGCGCTGCGCTGGTGGGAGACGTTCGGGGTGCTCAAGTGGGGCATCATCTGCGTCATGCAGACCATGCGGCACCTGCGCGGCGGCGCGCGGTCGGTGGAGCTGGCCGCGATCGGGCGGCGCGTGTGCGAGAACGAGTGGGACCTGCTGCGGATGCTCGGGGAGAACCCGTTGCCGAGACCTCCCCGGAAATCGCACGCTTGACCGGTGGCCATCCTGGGCGCTCAGGTACGCCCGGCGGCCTGGGAAGCTGTCCCGCTTCGGGGACTGACGACGGCGCTCCGGGAGGCGAGGGCGGCGGCGACCACGTCCACCAGGCCCTCCACCACCTCCACGCGGTCCACCTCGGGGTGCTCCAGCCACCAGTCGCAGGTCGTCTGCACCATGCCGACGAACGCGTGCCCGAGCACCTGCGCCTTGGTCGGCTCCGGCACCACGCGCTCGACGACGAGCAGGCCGCCGAGCTCCTCGCCCAGGCCCCTGACGAGGGCTGTCATGTGCGAGCGGATCCTGGAGTCCTCGGAGCTGGCCCGGTGGAACAGGAACCGGTAGAGGTTGCGGTTGGCCGAGATCAGGTCGAGGTAGACGCCGATGGTGCTCCGCGCCCTGCTCCGCAGGTCGGTCCCTGGGGCGGCGAGCTCGGGGCGGAGCTGGGCGATCACGGTGCGGACGTGGCGGTCGGCCAGGGCCTGGTAGAGACCGCTCTTGTCGCCGAAGTGGCGGTAGAGGATCGGCTTGGTGATGCCGGCCTCGGCGGCGATGGCCGCCATCGAGACCTCGGGACCCTGGGCCAGGATGACCCGATCGGCGGCGTCGAGCAGCGCCCTGCGCCGGTCCGGGTCCCGTCCACTCACCCGCCCAGGATAGGACGCCGCCGATCTCTCGCCCTTACCCGCCCCGGACGGATCATTCGTTCAACAGCGCCACACCAGCAGAGGTCCCCCTTCTCCCGAAGTTACGGGGGCAATTTGCCGAGTTCCTTAACCAC
>NZ_JBFAMX010001173.1:0-1547 GCF_040659615.1 Nonomuraea sp. NPDC049784 | reverse complement strand
CTCGCGACGACGATCGCGCCGCCCTCCGGTCCGGCGGTGGAGGCGAGGGCCGCGCGGATGGCCGCGTGCAGGCGGCCCTCGCCCAGCACAGTCACCGGGTCAGGGTGCGCGGCGGGTGCGGCCGTGGTGATGATGATCTCAGTCATCGAGCAGCGCGACGCGGGTGAGGAAGGGAAGCAACCGGGCGGCCTCGGGGTCGCCGTGGAGCGGCACCGCCACCGGCACCTTGCCCGCGCGGCGCAGTGCCCCGGCCATCATCCGCACGGCCTCGGAGGGGTCGCCGTCCGGCGCCCAGAGGGGACGGGCCTCGGCGTACGCGTGCTGCCGAGCGGTCCGGGACTGCCAGCGCAGGAGCAGCCGTTCCAGGCCGTCGCGCAGCGCCACCGGGACGGTGGCGGCCACTGACACGAGCGCCCCTCGGCCGGGGACGGCGAGGGAGACGGCGGGCACGCCGAGGACGGCCGTGTGGTCGCGGACCCGCGGTGTCTCACCGGCCAGGATGAGCTGTCGCAGCAACGCCTCCGCGACCGGATCTTCCGCGGGCCCCACCGGCGCGCCCGCCCCGGCATGGTCCCCCGCGGGGGCTGCCATCGGCCCGGTCGGGCCGGTCGGCCCGGTCGGGTCGGCGTGGTCGTCCAGGGCGGCCGACAGGTGCGTGGCCAGCAGGTGCTCGCATTGGGCCCGCAAGCCGGCGGCCAGGGCCTCCGGCCAGCTCAGGCCGGCGCCGGTGCCGATCGGCGGGCGCAATGTGCCGGTGAGCCGGAGATCGGCCGCCGGCACGGGGCGAGGCCGCCCATCCGGCAGTTCCACGCCCCATGTCACCCTCTCCCCGTCGGGGTCGAGGGCGAGCAGGCCGTACGTGGCAAGGGCGGCGAACAGACAGCGCAGCCGGGCCGTCCGCTGGTCGGGTCCCCAGCCGAACGCCTGTGGCGGCGGCGCCCAGCCGGGCAGCGCGCCGAACGGGTCGGAGACGGCCGCCTGGCACACCGCCAGCGGAGACTGCGCCAGCGCCTGCTCGTCCAGCATGCCGAGCAGGCCCAGCCGGGAGTCGACCAGCCCGGCAGTGAGGCCGAGCAGCCCTTCCGCCTCGACCGGCGCGGCCGTCGCCAGCGCGTCGGTCAGCTCCCTGATCGCCTCCGGGCCTCCGCCAGGACGGGCGCCCGCACGCGGATGAGCCAGGAACCGGTGCGGGAGCGTGTCGAGAGTGCGCAGGTCCACCTGGGTGAGCAGGCGCGCCGGGCCCGTGTCGAGCCCGGTCACGTGAGAGAAACAGGCGAGCGCCAACATGGCGGCGACCACCGTGGGCACCGGTCCTGCCAGCCAGTCCTCATCCGGTGAGACCGGAACCGCGGCGGGCAACCCGGCCAGCCGGTGCCAGCCCGACTCCGCGGCTGTCACCGAGGGCTGTCCCACCCCGCTGAGCCAGACCTCTGCCGGGCCGACGAGCGCCTGCCCCAGCACGACGCCGACCGCCTCGCAGGCACGGGCCGTCGCCACCAGGGCGTCGAGGAGATCGCAAGACCGTCGAGTATGGAAATAGAGACAAA
>NZ_JBFAMX010001172.1:0-1549 GCF_040659615.1 Nonomuraea sp. NPDC049784 | reverse complement strand
ACCTGAAACCGTGTGCCTACAAGCCGTAGGAGCTTACAAGAGTCTTCGGGTTCTTGTGTGATGTGACTGCGTGCCTTTTGAAGAATGAGCCTGCGGGCCCTTGCCCACCGCCGACGGCTCCAGCCAGCAGCCCGCCTCCGCGACGCCGAGCCCGACGTCCATCGTCCTGAAGAGAACCCCGCCGACCAGCGTGCCGTCCGCCCAGATGCCGTAGATGCGCCCGGTGTCGGCCGCGGCCTTGTCCGCGTACGACTGGAGGTACGACCGGCTCGACTCCACGTCCGTGACGAAGTCCGGCAGCGCGATGTACTGCCCGATGAAGTCCCGGCCCCGCTCCATGTGGGCCAGGAGCTCCTCGGCCCGCCACGGCTCCAGCGGGCGCAACTCCGCGCCGTCCTCGCCCAGGGATATTACGTACATCATTCCCCCAACGCTCAAAACCGGCCATATAGCCAGGAGATCATCTCACGGGCGGGCTCGGGGTCCTCAACTTGCCCGCTGAAGATCGAGCCCCAGCCAGCCTGCGAGGTCGGCGATCTCCTGGTCGATCGCCTCAGTCATGGCCGGGGTGAACGGCACATCCTGGTGAACGGCGTTCACCAGCAGCACGCCGGCCTTGCGGTCGGCCTTGGCGTCGACCTTGCCGACCAGCCGGTCGCCGTAGAGGACCGGCTGGGCGAAGTAGCCCCACCGCCGCTTCCCGGCGGGCTTGTACATCTCCAGCTGGTAGTCGAACTCGAAGAGCTCCTCGGTGCGGGTCCGGTCGTGCACCAGGCGGTCGAACGGCGACAGCAGCGCGGCCCGGCCGTGGAAGGGCTCGTCGAGCAGCGACGGCTCGATCCGCCACTCCCCCCGGACGCCCTCGACGACCGCCGGCTCACCCGCCTCGCCCACGACGGCGGGCTCGACGGGGCACTCCGGGCCGCGCAGCCGGGCGATCCCGAGCGCACTGAGCCGCCGGCGGTCCCGCTCCTGCTCGGCCTCCTCCGCCGGAACGACCGGATCGTCCGGATAAACCCGGAAGGCGAGGTCCCACAGCCGGTCGCGCCCCTTCCGACCGGCGACCGCGACCTCCCCGCGCTGCACCATGAACTCGAGCAGCTGGGTGAGGTTCTTGTTGTTGGTCCAGCCCGTGGAGCCCCACGGCTTCTCGCACGTGTCGGGCAGCTCGCGCGAGGTCAGCGGGCCGGCCTCACGCAGGCGGTCGAGGATCTCGCGCCGGCAGCGGTCGTTGGCCAGGACCCAGTCGCGGCGGTATTCCTGCCAGTCCTTGAGCTCACCACTCCCTGGCCACACGGACATCTCGGCGCGGTAGAGCGCGAGGTCCTCGGCGGGGCGCACCATGGCCCGAAGCTCGATCAGACGGCAATCGTCCAGCGCCGCGCGCAGGTCGCCCGGCGAGTACGACGATCCGAGCCGGCTCCAGGCGACCAGGTCGGCGCTCGGCGCTACCGCGTTGACCGGGTCGAGCTGGAGCAGCGTGAGCTGCCGCACCGTCGACAGCAGGTCGGCGGGGCGCTCCTGCTGCAGCAGCTGGGCGCGGACGGCC
>NZ_JBFAMX010001171.1:0-1554 GCF_040659615.1 Nonomuraea sp. NPDC049784 | reverse complement strand
CTCCACCGGCCCATCGCCAACCGGCCTGGGGGTGGTGCGGATGAAGCAGGCGTCCTCGGGGTGGAAGCGGATCTGGGCGAAGACGTGGTAGCCGCCGGTGTGCTGCGCCAGGTAGCACAGCGGTACGAGACCGGGAGCCACGGTAGGGCCGGCCATCGCCATCAGGTCGGGACCGGCGATGGCGTCGGGGAAGAGGATGTTGCCGTCGATATCGCGGTCCGGTGCGAGCGTGTCGCCGGAGGCGGTCAGCGGGCGGACAGGGCAGAGGCCGAGCGCGTCCCAGCGGACGACAACGGTGGTAGTTGGGGAAGCGCTCACTTCCTGGGATGGGACCCGTACCAGGACGATGGGGTCGTCCGGTCGGCGCGGCGTGGTCTGGTTGAGTAGGTGGATTCCGCCCAAGACGACCCAGGCCCCGCGTGTGGTCGCTTCACGATGCATGGTGGACCTGCCTTTTCGGTTCCGTGTTCGTTCGGTGGCTGGCATCCGCATGGAGGTGGCGGCATAGGGTGTGCGGGGTGATCCACCGCGAGGACGAAGAGACGATCTTGGATGCCGCGGCCGTCGATGTTGGCCTGGCGGCGCTTGAATTCGACGGCGCGCGGGCCTGGCTGGAGCAGGCGCGTCGGCACCCGATGGAGCCGCTGGCGGCGGATGTCTGGGTGACTGATCCGGACTTCGGACACGTTCTGCTGGTGAAGCATCGGGTGCGGGGCTGGGTGCCTCCCGGTGGCAAGGTCGAGCCAGGAGAGATTCCCCGCGCCGCCGCAGCACGCGAATTGGTCGAGGAGACCGGGCTGCACGTCGAACTGCTGGATGTGCCGGCCGCGGTCTGTGTGCGTTCCTACCGCTCGGACTGGTCGCCGACGCTTGGCCTGTCGTACGCCGCGATAGTCGATCTCGATGTGCCGCTGGGTGGGGAGAACGGGCAGCCGCCGCGCTGGTTCCCCCTCGATGAGGAGTGGGACTCGGTGTTTCCCGAGGATCGCGCCCGGATCCGGGCTCATGTGGCCCGCCTGGTGGCCGCTCGCACGGTGGAGGCGCGCTGACCATCGGCTGCGGGGCATGGTCAGATCACCTCATCGATCTGGTCCAGGTCCTCGCCCGTCATGGTGATGACCTGGAGTTCGTGGAGGAAGCGGACCCAGACCGGTTGCAGTCCCGGCTGGACCGCGAACTCAGCCGCGGTGATCTGTCTGGCGGCGAAGGCGGCGGTGCGTTGGGCGCACTGTTGGAGGTCGTCGTGGTGTAGCCATCGGGGGGCGCGCACCTCGCGGGCAGAGGGGTGGAGCTGCCCGGAGGTCTGGGCCGCGAAGATCGTCCACTGGTGGCCGACGGTGCCGCCGGTGGGTCTGCGGCACTGGTTGGTCCGCCAGCCCTGGTGTAGCAGGTGGAGGCGGGTGACGGTCAGGCCGACCTCCTCGGTGACCTCGTTCATGGCGGCATGCTCGGGGCCGCCGTGGGCGTCGATGTGCCCGGCGACGGGTGCGATCCCGACGGGCGGGGTGGTGCGCTCGAAGATCAGGAGGCCGGCTGCGCTGGAGATGAGCACGC
>NZ_JBFAMX010001170.1:0-1578 GCF_040659615.1 Nonomuraea sp. NPDC049784 | reverse complement strand
CCCTCTCTGTCAGACTCTCGTGAGACCTGGGGACGAAGTAGTCTTCTGTGACTCAAGCAGGGCGAGAACAGGATCTTTCAGACAGTGACCTTGACCGTGGCCGACCTTCGTGTGGATCTCATCGATGATGGTGAGGTGGGCAAGGGTGACAGACCTCGATCGGATCGGCCGAAGCGGCGCTCGTTCACGCCGGAGTACAAGCTGGCGATGGTCGAGGCCTACGACGCGGCGACCGAACCGGGCGCCAAGGGTGCGTTGCTGCGCCGCGAGGGGCTGTATCACTCCCACATCATCGAATGGCGCAAGGCCCGCGACGCGGGGGCATTGAACGCGCTGGCGGCCAAGCCGTCCGGGCCGAAGAGCCGTAAGAGCGAGGCGGACAAGGAGAACGAGCGTCTGCGGGCGCGGCTGGAGAAGGCCGAGCGGGAGCTGGCCAAGACCAAGGCCGCGCTGGACATCATGGGAAAAGCGCACGCGCTCTTGGAACTGCTCTCCGAGAGCGCGGACAGCGACACGCCGCGCAGGAAGTGATCGACGAGGCGTTCGCCGCGCTGGAGCCGGTGCTCGGCCTGACCGCGGCGTGCGCGATGTCGGGCAAGTCGCGGGCCACCGTGCACCGCCATCGCCGCCCGGCGCCGATGGTGCACGGACCGCGCCCGGCACCAGCGCCGCATCCGGCCGCGCTGAGCGAGCAGGAGCGGGCGCGGGTGCTGGCCGTGTTACGTTCGCCGCGGTTCGTCGACAAGGCCCCGGCGCAGGTGTGGGCCACGCTGCTGGACGAGGGCGTCTACCTGTGCTCGATCTCCACCATGTATCGGCTGCTGCGCTCGTGCGGCGAGGTACGGGAGCGCCGGCGGCAGGCCACGCATGCCGCCCGGGTGCGGCCCGAGCTGGTCGCGCGGGCCCCATCGCAGGTGTTCACCTGGGACATCACCAAGCTGAAGGGAGCGGTCAAGGGCGTCTACTACGACCTGTATGTGATGATCGACATCTACTCGCGCTATGTCGTGCACTGGGAGGTCCACGCCCGCGAAAGCGCGGAACTGGCCGAGCAGTTCGTCGCCGCGGCCATCCGCGCCAACGGCGGCCGAACGCCCGCGCACGTGCACGCCGACCGGGGCACCTCGATGACCTCCAAGCCGGTCGCGGCGCTGCTGGCCGACCTGAACATCGTCCAGAGCCACAGCCGGCCCCGGGTTTCCAACGACAACCCCTACTCCGAGGCGCAGTTCCGGACGCTGAAGTACTGTCCGGCCTTCCCCGAACGCTTCGGCTCGATCGCGCACGCCCGCGCGTTCTGCGCCGAGTTCTTCGCCTACTACAACCACGAGCATCGGCACTCCGGCATCGGCCTGCACACCCCGGCCTCGGTTCATCTGGGCACCGCTGGCCAGATCCGGGCCGAGCGCGCCCGGACGCTGCAGGCCGCCTACGCCGCCAACCCCGGCCGGTTCCGCCGCAAGCCCACCCCACCCAGCCTGCCCACCGCAGTCTGGATCAACGAACCCGCCAAGGAGGAACCCAGCTCCGATACAGAACAAGTCGCCTGATACGTCTCATACGGTTTGACAGCTACCG
>NZ_JBFAMX010001169.1:0-1580 GCF_040659615.1 Nonomuraea sp. NPDC049784 | reverse complement strand
ATCAGGTAGAGGTGGAAGCCGACGGCCGCGGCGGCGCCGTGCAGCGCCTCCCACATGTCCAGGGTCGGCAGCACGTCCAGGCAGGCCAGGTGGGTGATCGCGGCGGGGTGGTCGAGCGCGGCGCGGAAGGCGACCAGGGCGCCGCGGTCGTGCCCGGCCAGGGCGAAGCGCTCGTGGCCCAGCGCGGGCCAGGGCGATGATGTCGGCGGCCATGGTGCGCTTGGCGTAGGTGTCGGGGCCGGTCTCGGCGGGCTTGTCGCTGGCGCCGTAGCCGCGCAGGTCGGGGCAGATGACGGTGTGGCCGGCAGCCGCCAGCTCGGGGGCGACGTGCCGCCACATGAGGTGGGTCTGCGGGAAGCCGTGCAGCAGCACGATCGGGCGGCCCTCGCCGGCGACGGCCGCGCTGAGCGACACGCCGTCGCCGACGGGGACGCGGTGGTAGGTGAAGCCTTCGATGACCATGATGGCGCTCTTTCCGTTGGGGTCGATTGGGGCCGGTTTGGGCCCATTGGGATGAACGCGGCAAAGCCCGCCCGCGCGACGCACAGGTCCGCGCGGCGAGTGCGATCCCGCTCGTGGGGTCCCAGCTCCCGCGTGGGTGCGGGGCCGTACACGGGATGCGGGGCCGCGCATAAGTGTGGCCGCACTGGCGCCGCGCGGCGTAAAGGCTGTGCGTAAGGCGTGGCGCACTGCCGCCGCACCTACGGCTCCGCGGCGTTCTGCCTCCAGCGTGCCGGGCGTGAATGAGCATCCGATGAGCGCGCTACCGTGACCTGGGGGTGACCAGGAAGTGCGGGTGGTGTTCGGGGTGCTGGGGCCGGTGGCGGCTTGGGACGGCGCCGGGCGTGCGATCGGCTTGAAGGGGCCGCGGCATCGTGCGGTGCTGGCCCGGCTGATCGCCGCCCGGGGGCGCGTGGTCCCGGTCTCCCGCCTGGTGGCCGACCTCTGGGAGGATCCCCCTGCCGATGCGGTGGGCGCGGTGCGCACGTTCGTTGCGGCACTGCGCCGGGCGCTGGAGCCGGATCGCCCGCCCCGCGCCCCGGCCCGACTGCTGGTCACCGAGGGCCCGGGGTACGCGTTGCGCGCCGAGCCGCAAACGGTGGACGCCTGGCGCTTCGAACGGGCGGTGGCCGCCGCGGGACCGCCCGAGGAGGTCCTCGAGCGGCTGGAGGAGGCGCTGGGATGGTGGCGCGGGCCCGCCTACGCCGACTTCGCCGACGAACCCTGGGCCCGTGCGGAGCGCTCCCGGCTGACGGAGCTGCGGCTGCACGCCGTCGAACGCCGAGCCGCTGCCCGGCTGGCCCTGGGGCTTGCCGCGGCGGCGGTGCCGGATCTGGACGCGCACGTGGCCGATCACCCATGGCGGGAGGAAGGCTGGCGGCTGCTGGCCCTGGCGCTGTACCGTACGGGGCGCCAGGGCGACGCGCTCGCCGTGCTGCGCCGGGCGCGTACGCTGCTGGCCGAGCACCTGGGCGTGGACCCGGGGCCGGCGCTGCGCCGCCTGGAGAGCGAAGCCCTGGACCGCCGATCGCCGCCAGCCACCCGAGACGGCCGGCCACCCCAGGCAGGCGATCGTCAGG
>NZ_JBFAMX010001168.1:0-1581 GCF_040659615.1 Nonomuraea sp. NPDC049784 | reverse complement strand
CCGAAACGCCCGCTTCAAGGTCACGGCGGGCGGGAAACTGTCCCTGCCGAAGATCGGTGACGTCGCGGTCCGCTGGTCACGGGATCTGCCCTCGGCGCCCTCCTCGGTCACGGTCATCAAGGACGCGGCCGGGCGGTACTTCGCCTCGTTCGTCGTCGAGGTGGCCGGACATCGGCTGCCCGGCACCGATGCCGAGACCGGGATCGATCTGGGGCTGGGCCACTTCGCGGTGCTGGCGGACGGGTCGAAGATCGACTCGCCGCGGTTCCTGCGCCGGGCGGAGAAGAAACTCAAGCGTGCGCAGAAGGCGCTGTCACGCAAGCAGAAGGGATCTAAGAATCGGGACAAGGCCCGCCTGAAGGTCGCCCGCCGGCACGCCAAGGTCGCTGATGCGCGCCGCGAGTTCTGCCACCAGCTGTCCACTCGGCTGATTCGCGATAACCAAGCGATCTACGTGGAGGACCTGGCGGTCATGGCAATGGCGCGCACGAAGCTGGCCAAGAGCGTGCACGACGCGGGCTGGTCGGCGTTCGTGGTCATGCTGGAGTACAAGGCGCAGCTGTACGGGCGGACCTTCGCCAAGGTCGGCCGGTTCTTCCCGTCCTCAAAGTTGTGCTCGGACTGCGGGGCGCTTGCCGAGCGGATGCCGCTGAGCGTGCGGGAATGGAGCTGCTCCTGCGGCACTGTCCATGATCGAGACGTCAATGCCGCTATCAACATTCTCGCCGCCGGACGGGCGGAGAGACTAAACGCCTCCCACGCCCGTGGGCGAGACGGCGCACGCCGTCTCGGTGGAGGGTCGATAAGACCAGTGTCCGCGCTGGCATGGCCCGGTGAAGCAGGAAGCCGCAGAGGTGCCGCATGAAGACGCGGCACGGGCTGAATCCTCGGCGTTCACACCGAGGAGCG
Organism: Nonomuraea sp. NPDC049784; assembly: GCF_040659615.1. Classification (NCBI taxonomy): domain Bacteria; kingdom Bacillati; phylum Actinomycetota; class Actinomycetes; order Streptosporangiales; family Streptosporangiaceae; genus Nonomuraea; species Nonomuraea sp. NPDC049784. The sequence continues at coordinate 672 of NZ_JBFAMX010001168.1, read as the reverse complement.
CGTCAAATGGTCGTCCCGCCTGAGACGTCCAGGCGGTGTCCGGTGATGTAGCGGCTGTCGTCGGAGGCCAGGAAGGCGACGGTGTCGGCCACGTCCTGCGGCGTGCCCAGCCGCCCGAGGGGCGTCTGCGACGACAGCCAGGCCAGGGCCTCGCCGACCAGGCGTCCTTGGTGCATGTCGGTGTCGATGACGCCGGGGGCCACGAGGTTGACCGTGATGCCTCGCGGTCCGAGCTGCTTGGCCAGGGCGGTGGTCAGGACGTCGAGTGCGGCCTTGGACATGGCGTAGTCGATCGCCCGGGGCATGGCCGCGCCCCGGGTCAGCATCGTGCCCACGGTGATGATCCGCCCGCCGTCGCGCAGCCGCGGCAGGGCGAGCTGGGTGATGAAGAACGGGGCGGTGGCGTTCACCGCGAACAGGCGCTCGAAGCCCTCCCGGGTGACGCCGTCGATCTCGGACTGGTCGCCGAGGACGCCCGCGTTGTTGACCAGGATGTCCAGGCCGTCGGCGTGGGCGTCGAAACCGGCCCACAGGGCTTCGGCGTCGCCTGGCGCGCCCAGCTCGGCCTGGACGGCGAAGGCCTGTCCGCCGGCTGCTTCGATGGCGGCGACGGTGTCCTTGGCGGCCGCGTGGTTGCTGCCGTAATGCACGGCGACGCGGGCGCCTTCGCGG
>NZ_JBFAMX010001167.1:0-1603 GCF_040659615.1 Nonomuraea sp. NPDC049784 | reverse complement strand
CGCGGCCAGCGTCTCGGTGCAGTCGGGCAGCCTCCGCAGCAGAATGGCGACCTCGCGGTCGAAGCTCGGGTGCTCGAGCCAGTGGTAGAGGCAGCGCCGCTTGAGCGCGTCGTGCACCTCCCGCGTCCTGTTGGAGGTCACCACGACCACGGGCGGCGTCGTGGCCCTGACCGTGCCCAGCTCGGGAATCGAGATCGTGAAGTCGGAGAGCACCTCGAGCAGGAACGCCTCGAACTCGTCGTCGGCCCGGTCGATCTCGTCCACCAGCAGCACGCTCGGCTGCGTCTCGATGGCCTTCAGCAGGGGCCGCGCGATCAGGAACCGGCGATCGTAGATCTCGCCCTCCAGCCTGCTCACATCGGTGATCCCGGCGGCCTCTGCGGCTTTGAGGTGGAGGAGCTGGCGGGCGAAGTCCCAGTCGTACAGGGCCTGGGCCGCGTCCAGCCCTTCGTAGCACTGGAGCCTGATGAGCGGCGCGTCGAGCAGCGTGGCGAGCGTCTTGGCCAGCTCCGTCTTCCCGACCCCCGCCTCGCCTTCGAGGAAGAGCGGCCGGCCCATCCTCAACGCCAGGAAGGCGGCCGTCGCCAGCCCTTCGTCGGCCAGGTAGGCGTGCCGGTCGAGCAGCTCGATGAGCTTCTCCGGCGACTCGATGTCCATTGCCCTGATTGTCCGGCGCAGCACCACTTCAGCCTACGTTCTTGCGCAAGGCCCGCCTAATCCTCGCGAGCCTCCCCGCGCTCCCGGATCAGGGCCTCCAGTTCGGCCGTGGCCCGGCGGGCGCGGGACTTCTCCGAGCCCTGGATGCCCATCGCCCCGATGGTGCGCCCGTCCGAGAAGTCGATCCGCGGCCAGGGGTCTCCCACCAGCAGCGTGACCTCCAGGATCTCCGGCCATGTGTAGCGGTGGCTGCGGACGGCGTTGACGATCGTGACGCCCTCGTCGTCCGCCTCCACCCGCACCCGCCCCAGCAGGTGCAGCACGAATGCCACCGCGCAGCCGAACAGCACGATCCCGATCCGGTCGGGCAGCTTGAACGGCTCGGCGATGAAGATCGCCATGATCACCGATCCCAGCACGACCAGGGAGGCGAAGCCGTACGCGACGATCCGCGGCCGGCGGGGCCGCCAGGTGACGGGCAGGACCGGTGGAGGCACGAGCTCTGGCACGAAGGAAACCTATCTCAGCCTAGTGGAGGTCCCTTAGCAGGAGGGCGGTCTCGAGCGCGGCGATGGCCGACTCGTACCCCTTGTCCTCCTTGCTCCCCGGCAGCCCGGAGCGGTCGAGGGCCTGGTCCAGGGTCTCGCAGGTGAGGACGCCGTTGCCGACCGGCGTCTCCTCATCCAGCGAGATCCGGGTCAGGCCCGCGGTCACCGAGTCGCAGACGTAGTCGAAATGGGCGGTCTCGCCCTTGATGACCGCGCCCAGTGCCACCACCGCGTCGCAGCGGCGGGCCAGCGCCTGGGCGACCACCGGGATCTCCAGCGACCCCGGCACCCGCACCACGGTGGCCGTGGCGCCGCTGTCGTCGCAGGCCTGCACGGCCCGCGCCACGAGCTGGTCGGTGATCTTGGCGTGCCAGCTGGCCGCCACCACCCCCACGGTC
>NZ_JBFAMX010001166.1:0-1612 GCF_040659615.1 Nonomuraea sp. NPDC049784 | reverse complement strand
TCCTCACGGCCGGCCTCCGGGTTTCCGCCGAGCAGCCGGACCACGAGGTCGGTGGACTTCGACAAGAGCCGCAACTCCGCCGCTCAAGGAGCCCGGCGGCGCCGGAGTCAAACGTTCGGGCTCGCCGTGGAGAGCAGGCCGGCTCGCAGCGCCTCCGCGTTGGCGGCGAGGAACTCCGCGAACGTGCGGGGCGAGCGACCCGTGAGGTCCCGCACCGCGGTCGTGGTGGCCGCCAGCGAGCCGGCCGCGACCTCCCGGCAGAGCTCGGCGAAGTCGTCGACGAACTGCGCGGGCAATCCCCGGGAGCGCAGCGCCGCGGCCAGGTCGTCCGGGGACACTTCCACGTGCCCGACGGGCCGGCCCAGGGCCGCCGAGAGCTCCCTCGCGGTCTCGGCCGCGGTGAGCGCCCGCGGACCCGTCAGGACGTACGTCTCCCCGAGCCTGTGCGACCCGGTCCCGTGCGAGCCCGTCAGCAGGGCGGCGGCGCAGGCGGCGATGTCGTGGCAGTCGATGTACGACACGCCGGCGCCTCCGTACGCGTCAATGAGCTTCCCGTCGGCGGTGAAGGCGCCGGCCCCGGTGATGAAGTTCTGCATGAATCCGCTCGGCCGCAGCATTGACCAGCCGAGCCCGGACGCCTTCACGTACTCCTCGATCTCCCAGTGCGCGCCCTCGGCCAGCCGCCCGCCCCGGTGAGCGCCCCAGACCGACACCTTCACCACCTCAGAAACGCCGGCGGCCCGAGCCGCGTCGATGGCGGCCTTCTGCTGGCGGATCATCGGCTGCTCGCCCTCCACCGGCTGGGCGCCGCCGGCGTTGAGGAACAGCGTGTCCACGCCGTCCATGGCGGCGGGGAGCGAGGCGGGCTCGTCGAAGTCCCCGGCCACGACGTCACAGCCCAGGGCCCGCCCCTTGGCCTCGTCGCGGACCAGCGCCTTGAAAGCCACCCCCTGGTCGAGGAGAAGGCGCACGAGATGCGTGCCGATGGATCCGGTGGCTCCGGCGACCAAGATCATGAGCAGTCCTTCCGATAAGCTGAGGCAACCTCGAGAACACTATATCGAGGCCGCCTCGAATTACTAGGGACGACCGCATGACCACCACCCGCCGGCCCCGTGCCGACGCCCGCCGCAACTACGAGCGCCTCCTGGCCGAGGCCGACGCCGCCTTCAAGGAGCACGGCGTCGACTCCAGCCTGGAGAGCATCGCCCGCCGTGCCGGAGTGGCCATCGGCACGCTCTACGGCCATTTCCCCAGTCGCCGCGCCCTGGTCGGCGCGCTGCTCCGGGAGCGCAACGAGGCCCTGTTCGAGCTCGGCGACCGGCTTCTGGCCGCCCCCTCGCCGGACGCGCCGGCCGCCTGGGTCCGCGCGGCGACGGCGCACGCCGCCACCTACAGCGGCCTGGCCTCCCTGCTCGCGGACGGCCTGGACGACGAGGCGTCGGAGCTGCACGACTCCTGCCTGCGCATGGCCGAGATCGGCGAACGACTGATCGCGCAGGCACGCGAATCCGGCTCTGGGAATCGGGTGTCAAGGACCCCGGGAGTTGGGACTATCTAGAGAAAGTAGGCGTATATAGTCGGCCGATCAACTAACACCGCGGCCTGGAGG
>NZ_JBFAMX010001165.1:0-1614 GCF_040659615.1 Nonomuraea sp. NPDC049784 | reverse complement strand
CGCGTCTCCCAGGGGCGCCGCCGCCTCGGAGGCGCAGGCGGAGCCGGCACCCGTCACGCCCCGGCAGGGGTCCAGCTGCACCGTCGGGTCCTGCGGGATGCCTGGGCCCGGATCGACGCGGCAGTCCTGCATCGCGTCCCCGCCGAACACCCCCGAGCATTGGCCGACGACGTGCGGGGCCGGGTCGAGTCCGCCGTTGGGCTGCCCGTCGCCCGCCCCGGCCTCGATCGGCGTGAAGGCCACGCCGACCTTGTCCAGGATCTTGTCGATCGCGTTGTCGACTCTGTGTGTGAGCCCCTTGTCGAGCGCGTCGGCCAGCGAGGTGCCCGCCGGACCGGGCAACCGGTCGTGGTCGATGGGGCCTGGCCTGGTCGCGCGCGTTTTCGCGGCGATGTCGGCGAGCTCCTGGGGTGTGGGCGGCGGAGGCGGCGGAGGATCCGCCTTGGGCGTCTTGGGCGAGCGGTTCTTGCCCGTGCCCGGGTCGTCGTCCCCGTCCGGGTCGCCGGACGTGCCCTTGCCGGGCGAGGCGCCGCCGTCCGGGTACTGGATGTACGGCCCGCTGCCGTCCGGCCAGCCCTTCCACCAGTTGTTCTGCCACCATTTCCCGGCTAGGTAGCCCAGGCCGGCGCCGACGCCGACCGCCGCGAGACAGTAGAGCCAGGCCGGGCCGCAGACCCGTGAGCCGCGCCCGAGCGCGGCGACCTCTCCGCCGCCGGTGAGGACGAAGTCGGCCGCGGTCAAGAGCGGCTTGGCGATGTCCACCTTGACGACCTTGATCACGTTCTTGGCGGTGCCGCACACGAAGGCAGGGCAGCCGAAGTGGCCGGTCGGGTCCACCCGGTTGAGCGGGTCGCCGTCCGCGTAGGCGAAGCGGTTGCCCTTCACCGACGGCATCGGATCCACCTCGAGCGTGTCCCTGCTGGGGAACGCACCGGTTCCAGGGTCGTACCAGCGGGCGGCCATGTTGACCTTGCCGGTGGCCGGGTCGGTCCAGCCGCCCTGGTAGCCGACGCCCCGCTTGGTGCCTGAGCTGGCGACGACCTTCCCGTACGGGTCGTAGGCGACCGAATCGGCCATCGCACCCGCGCCGGTGAAGGTGGCGGTGAGGTCGCCGTGCCGGTCGGTGTAGGCGTACAGACCTGCGACGGAGACGACGTCGCCCGCCGGGTCCCTGCCGTAGACCTCGGCACCCGCCGCGGCCGGGGTGTTGCCCAGGCCGGAGTAGCTGAACGCGACGCCTGCGGCGGACGCGAGCCTGTCCAGCCCGTCGTAGGTGTAGGTCGAGACACCGTCGTTGATCATCCGGTCGAACGCGTCGTAGCTCGTCGCGCTCGCGCTCCCGCCGGTGGGCGTCCTGGATTTCAGGGTGCCGCGCGCCGAGTAGGCGTAGCCGGCCGACCCGTCGGAGACCAGTTGGTTGCGCGCGTCGTAGGCGGCGACCGCCGTGCCGGCCTTGGTCCGGTTGCCCGCGTCGTCGTACTCGTAGGCGACCGAGTTCCACGACGTCAGCCTGCCCGCCAGGTCGTAGCCGTAGGTGTTGGCCCCCGCGCCCGCCGTACCGGTCGTGGTCTTGCTGGTGAGCCGGTCGGCGTCGTCGTAGCCGTAGGCGATGGC
>NZ_JBFAMX010001164.1:0-1618 GCF_040659615.1 Nonomuraea sp. NPDC049784 | reverse complement strand
CTGGCGGGAGTCGCTCGCGGGCCTGCCGGGCCCGGCCCTGCTCCGACCGGGCTCGAGCGCTGGAAGCGGGCGCCAGGAGACGGTGGAGCTGGAGCTGACGCGCGAGCTGAGCGAGGCCCTGCGGGACCGGGCGCGCCGCGCGGGCGTGACCGTGAACACGCTGGTGCAGGCGGCGTGGGGGCTGGTGCTCGGGCGGCTGACCGGGCGCGAGGACGTGGTGTTCGGGACGGTGGTGTCCGGCCGTCCGCCGGAGGTGGCGGGCGTGGAGTCGATGACGGGCCTGTTCATCAACGCCGTGCCGGTACGGGTCAGGACCCGCGAGCGCGACCTGCTCACCCGCCTGCAGGACGAGCAGGCCAGGCTCACGGCGTTCCATCACGTACGGCTGGCGGACGTGCAGCGCGGGACCGGCGAGCTGTTCGACACCCTGCTGGCCTTCGAGAACTACCCCCGCGACGGCCTGGACACGCCCGGCCTGCGACTGACCGAGGTCCGGGACGCCACGCACTACCCGCTCACGGTCACGGTGGTCGCGGGCGAGCGGCTCTGGCTGCGCCTCGGCTACCGCGCGGAGCTGCTGACGAGGACCGAGACCGAGGCCATCGCGGCCCGGCTGACCAGGGCGTTCGAAGTTCTCGCCGATGGCGGTACGGGCGACGTGCTGCCGGAGGAGGAGTCGCACCGGCTGCTGGTGACCTGGAACGACACCGCGCGGCCAGGCGCCCGGCACGTGGCGGCCGGGTCGGTGCCTGAGCGGTTCGCGGCGCAGGCGGCCCGCACGCCGGACGCGGTGGCGGTCGAGCACGGCGGGCACACCCTCACCTACGCCGAGCTGGACGCCTGGTCCGGCCAGGTCGCCGCCGGGCTGGACGTGGCGCCGGAGACGCCGGTCGCGCTGCTCATGGAGCGCTCGCCCGACCTGGTGGTGGCCCAGCTCGCCGTGCTGAAGGCGGGCGGCTGCTACGTCCCGCTGGACCCTAGGCAGCCCGAGGCGCGGCTGGCCTGGCTGCTGGAGGACAGCGGCGCCAAGACCGTCCTGACCCGGCTGGAGGCGGGCGAGGGCCGTTCCACGCCGCGGCCATTGGCAGGGCCGGTCGATCCGCGCTCGGCGGCCTACGTCATGTACACCTCCGGCTCCACCGGCACCCCCAAGGGCGTCGTCGTCACCCACGCGAACATCCTCGAGCTGGCCTCCGACCGGCGCTTCGCCGCCCACCGGCGGGTGCTGCTGCACAGTCCGCACACGTTCGACGCGGCCACGTACGAGCTGTGGGTGCCGCTGCTGAACGGCGGGACGGTCGTCATCGCCCCGCCGGGCCCGCTCCAGCCGGACACGATCAGGCAGAGCCGGCTCAGCGCGGTGTGGCTGACGGCCGAACTGTTCCGCACCGTGGCCGACCTGGCGCCCGACGCGCTCGCCACGGTGGGCGAGGTGTGGGCCGGGGGCGACGTGCTGCCGGCGGACGCGGTGCGGCGGGTGTCGGGGCACGGCGTGCGGGTCGTCAACGGGTACGGCCCCACGGAGACGACCACGTTCGCCACCAGCCACCCGGTGCCCTCCGGCTGGGCCGGCGACGCCGTGCCGATCGGACGCCCGCTCGACGACACCCGCGTGTAC
>NZ_JBFAMX010001163.1:0-1629 GCF_040659615.1 Nonomuraea sp. NPDC049784 | reverse complement strand
CGATCCTGCCCGGGCCCGCCGCGCGGCACCGGCAGATCGAGTTCATCGGCGACTCCTTCACCGCGGGCTACGGCAACACGTCCACCACGCGCGACTGCACCGGCGACGAGGTCAACCGGACCACGAACGCGGACCTCAGCTTCGGCGCCATCACCGCGCGGCGCCTGAACGCCGACTACCAGATCAACGCCTTCTCCGGCCGGGGCATGGTGCGCAACTACAACGGCAGTGAACCCCAGTCCGACTACCGCACGTACTACGACCGGGCGCTGCTGAGCATCGAGGGTGACGTATGGAACAACCCGGGGACGTGGCGGCCGCAACTCGTGGTGATCGGCTTGGGCATCAACGACTTCTCGACGGCCATCAACCCGGGGGAGCAGTGGACGCCGGGGACCCTCCTCGCGGCCTACCGCACCGCCTACCACGCCTTCCTCGACAAGCTCCGGGATCGGTACGGTCGCGGCACGACCATCGTGGTCAGCGCCACGTACATGTCCAACACCACGGTGTACGCCGAGACCGCCCAGCAGATCGTCCAGGAGCGCAACAGCCAGGGCGACGACCGGGTCCGCTTCTGGTACTACCCTGAGACCGGCCTGGACTACGCGGGCTGCCACTGGCACCCCTCGCTCCACGACCACCAAATCATCGCCGGCCGGCTCAGCGATTTCATCGCCACCCTTCCCTTGCGCTGGTGACCGGGCGCCGCCCCCGGCGAAGGATCAGCGGCTTCCGAGCTGATCGCCGAGTACGAGGTGCCGGGCGCCGCGCCGGCGGGACGAACCGGACGGGAACCGCGCCCGCGCGACCCCCAGAACCAGATGACGCGCGGGCTCAGAGGGTGATCCACTCCGTGCTGGTGGTCACCTCGTCGAGCACGCCGGGGATCGGCTCCACGCCGAGGCCCGGCCCCGTGGGCACCTCCAGGTGGCCGTCGGCCAGCTCGAACGGCTCGGTGATGTCGGTCGCGTAGTAGCGTCGCGACCCCGAGGTGTCGCCGGGCAGGGTGAAGCCGGGCAGGGCGGCCAGTGCCACGTTCGCGGCGCGGCCGAGACCGGTCTCCAGCATGCCGCCGCACCACACCGCGACCCCGTTGGCCCGGCACAGGTCGTGGATGCGCCTGGCCTCGAGGTAGCCGCCGATCCGGCCGGGCTTGATGTTGACGATCGAGCACGAGCCGAGCGCGATGGCGGCGGCGGCGTGCTCGGCCGACTCGATGGACTCGTCCAGGCAGATCGGCGTCTTGAGCTGCTTGGCCAGCTTGGCGTGCTGCACGAGGTCGTCGTTGGCGAGCGGCTGCTCGATCAGCAGCAGGTCGAACGCGTCGAGCCGGGCCAGGCGGCGGGCGTCGGTCAGGGAGTAGGCGGCGTTCGCGTCGACCTGGAGGAGCACGTCGTCGCCGAACCTCTCCCGCACGGCGCGGACCGGCTCGACGTCCCAGCCGGGCTCGATCTTGAGCTTGATGCGGACGTACCCCTCGTCCAGGTAGCCCGCCACGGCGTCCAGCAGCTCCGGGATCGAGTCCATGATGCCGACCGACACCCCGCACGGCACGCGGGTGCGGGCCGCGCCGAGGAACCGGCCGAACGACTCGCCCGCCGCCCTGAGCTGCGCGTCCAGCACGGC
>NZ_JBFAMX010001162.1:0-1632 GCF_040659615.1 Nonomuraea sp. NPDC049784 | reverse complement strand
GACCACGGCGGCCTCGCTGTTGACCAGCGCGCGCTCGAGCGGCTCGATCACCGCGGCGACCTCCGGCGCGATGCCCCTGGCCAGCAGTTCCCTGTGCTCCAGGCGCAACGCCGAGAGCTTGGCGAGCAGGCGGGCGATCTCCCACTCCTGCGCGGGCAGCATCACGGCGTTGCGGGCGTCGTCAAGCAGCCCCTCGGCGTTGACGTGGGAGCGAAGTACGGACCCGATGGCGCGCTGCGCCCTCATCAGAACGGTCCTGGCCTCCTGGTCGAAGTCCTCCTGGAGCAGGTAGCGGCCGTCGTACCAGCGGGCCTGCTCGTACACGCCGCGCTCGTGCGGCCGGTGGTCCTCCACCACCTCGTTCATGGAGGCGATCCTGACGAGGACGATGAAGACGTACATGCCCAGCAGCACGAAACCGGCCGCCCTGATCTGCGAGGCCAGAAGAACGGCCATGAGGGCGATCACGACGGGAGTGGCGGCCAGGAGCGCCGCGCCGGAGGGGCTCCTGGACCGCGACGGGCGCACGTCGGCGGGAGGCACCCATCCGGCCCTGATTCTGGACAGCAGCGGGGCGTTGGCACGCAGCAGTCCGGCTACTTCCGGAGGTACTCCGGGATCGACGACCACACCCACGTTCTGTCCTGGCACCCTGGCGCCCCCAACGCTCGTGATGTTCGGATATTACGTAACATTCCGCCGAAGTGTCAGCCTCGAAAAAGTCAGGCCGCGGAATCACAGAGCGCGCCAAGGGGGCACTTCCAGGACGGCAGGCACGCGAGTAAGGGGCCTCCACCAGCACCGCAGCAGCCGCCCCCGCCCCTTTGGACGCGCGAGGGGCACTCGCCGATGCTCTCCGGCACGCAACATGATCGTAGCCGCCGGGGTAAGAGGGTCAGCGACGCAGCCTGGGGACGGTCAGCGCCGCGGCCACGCAGGCGACCGGGATCGCGGGCAGGACGTACCGGTGGTCGAAGTCCAGCGCGGCCACCGGCGCCACGAGCAGGAACATCGCGAACGACCACGGCAGCAGCACCGGCCGGCGGCGCACCAGCCCACCCACCGCGCCGGCCAGCAGCAGGACGCCGAAGAGCGTGCCGTGGAGGAACCACGGGTACGGGTAGGCGGCCAGGATCGAGGCGAAGGGCTCGACGGACCGCATGCCCCGGATGTCCGGGTCGTACTCGTTCTGCACCTGGTCGATGAGGGCGTGGCCCGGAGGGAGCGGCCACGCGCCGCGCGGGAACGTCGAAGACGGGGCCATCCGCTTCGGGTGGGCGACGGGCTCCCAGGTGAAGGCGAGCGAGGTGTCGCGAACGACCTCGCGCAGGTAGTCCAGGGGCTGGGCGGCGATGGCCCTGAGTGCGAACGACCTGGCCAGGTCGTTGTGGGCGAACCGGTCGCCGGGCAGGCGGTTGAGCGAGGCCCCGGGATCCCAGACGTACTCGGAGGCGGCGTCGAGGACGGTGCCGTTCGGGCAGAGCGCGGCCTGCTCCGGGGGCGGCTCGATGATCGAGCAGTCGGCGAAGGTCATGGTGCGGGCCCACAGGGCGACGCCGTCGGAGCCGCTCAGCGCGAACCTGCCGTGGTGCTGGGCGTACCAGCCGGCGTAGGCGAGCAGCGGCAGCGTGC
>NZ_JBFAMX010001161.1:0-1643 GCF_040659615.1 Nonomuraea sp. NPDC049784 | reverse complement strand
GATCCGCACCCACGCCTTGTCGGTCAGCTCACCACGTCGCACCACGATCGACCATTCAAGCGTGCATGTTGATCATTTGTCAGACACTCCCTAGGCCCGGTGGGGCCCCAGGCGTCCGTGCCCGTCGTTCCCTCTATCCAGTAGGTGCCCGACGCCATCACGCACCACTTCCACTCGCTTCCATTCCATCTCTGGACCTCCAGGCCGATCCTGGCCTTCATGACCTTCGGGGTGACGCAGTCCGCCTCGAGTGCGTAGGCCGTCCCCCACGCCTGGTTACTGGACCAAACACCGGGCGTAAGGTGGTCGATACCTGCCGTGGCCTGGACGCAGAAGGAGGAATCCCGCCACACCGTGACGTAAGTCTTTTGCGTGTACGCCTGCGCGGGTTGTGGCATCGCGGTCATCAGCAGCAGCGCCAGGAGGGTGGATAACGGACCAAGGAGCAGGGCACTTCGTAGCGACATGGCGTCCTCACTGTGGGGTCGAAAATGGAGTCCACGCATCGCGTCGGCGACACGACGAACGTCAGGACGCGCGCAGTGGACCGATGGTGTGCAGAAGCATCGCTTCATTACCGACGAGCCGATGTGGGAGGACATCCCCTTTCCACAAGGACACCGCGGCGAAGCAGGCAATCGTCAAGACCTGGGCCGAGGGACGGACCAGATGAGTGTTTTCACGCGTGCTTGGAGGATTGAGAGGAATCGGCTTGGCGGTGGCCGGGATGTCCTTCGGGTCGGTTGCGGCTGAGGGTGGCGGGCTCGCCCAGTCCGGCACGGCGCGCCTTGACGATGGCGTCCGATCTGCTGGTCACCTGGAGCTTGGTGAAGATGTTGGAGACGTTGTTGCGGACGGTTTTCTCGCTGAGGGCCAGAGCCTCGGCGATGGCGGCGTTGGACCTGCCGGCGGCCATGAGGTCGAGGATGTCGCGTTCGCGTGTTGACAGTGACGGGAAGGGGTGGTCGGGGTTGCGCGCGTCGGGCTGGAGGAAGGAGGCGATGCGGGTGGCGGCGGTGACGTCGAGCAGGGCCTGGCCCGCGGCTACCGCGGTGATGGCCCGGATGATGTCGTCGGGTCCTGAGCCTTTGACGACGTAGCCGCGGGCTCCGGCGCGCAAGGCCGCGAAGATCGAGGTGTCGTCCTCGAGCATGGTGAGCACGAGGATACCGGTCGAGGGCAGGTCGGCGAGGATGCGGCGGGTTGCGCTGATGCCGTTCGTGCCCGGCATGTGGATGTCCATGAGGACGACGTCCGGCTGCCGCTCGCGGCAGAGCTCGACAGCCTGCTCGCCGTCGGCGGCCTCGCCGGCGAACTCCAGCAGCGGGCTGTCCTCGACCAGTTGGCGCAGGCCGGAGCGGAAGATCGGGTGGTCGTCAGCCACCACGACGCTGATCGGGCGGATGTCGGTCATGGCGTCTCCGCGGGAGTTCGTACTGGGTCGAGGGGGAGGGTCGCGCGGATCGTGGTGCCGTTCGGGGTGGCCCGTTCGATGAGGCAGGTGCCGCCCAGTTCGGCGGCGCGTTCGCGCATCGAGGTGATGCCTACGCCGGCGCGGTAGCCGTCCGGCAGCCGGGCTCGGCGGCTACCTCGGCGGCCACATGGCCTACCGGCAGGCGGCCGGGGCCAACCACGCCCCGCAG
>NZ_JBFAMX010001160.1:0-1644 GCF_040659615.1 Nonomuraea sp. NPDC049784 | reverse complement strand
CCCGGCGCACCGCCCGCCCGGCCACCGCGGTGCGCACGTCGTGGCCCTGTTTACGCAGGTCGTCGACCAGGCTGCGGAGCGAGTCGAGCTGGTACGCCAGGTGGGGCGGGGCGACGAACGTGCCCTTGCCGGGCTGCTGCACGATCAGCTTCTCGTCGCTGAGCTCCCGCAACGCCTGGCGCAGCGTCATGAGGGTCACCCCGTAGGAGGCGCTCAGCTCCCGCTGCGGCGGCAGGGCCTCACCGGGGGCGTAGTGTCCCGACCGGATCTTCGCGGCGAGGTCGGCGGCGATGGCGCGGTATCTCGCCTCGTGCCCGGCGTCGGGGGTCATCGTGGTCAGTCACACTCCTGGTCGAGGGCCCGCCGCAGGGTCGCGAGGAAGGCCCGCAGGTCGTCCGGCCCAGCCCCGTCGAGCACCCGCCGCATGGCCGCGGCGCCGACCACCACGCCGTCGGCGTGCCGGCGGGCTTCGCGTGCCTGGTCCGGGGTGGAAATGCCAAATCCTAGCAAGACCGGCCGGTCGGTGACGCGCCTGATCCGCTCGGTGAGCTCCGCCGCCGAAGCGGCGAGGGCGGCCCGCTCACCCGTGGTGCCCATCAACGACACCGCGTAGACGAATCCGCGGCTGCGGCTCGAGATCTCCGCCAGCCGCGGCTGCGGCGTCGCCGGCGACGCCAGCAGGACCAGCTCGATCCCGGCGGTGGCGGCCACGTCCGTCAGCTCGTCCGCCTCGTGCACCGGCAGGTCGGGCACGATCAGGCCGCCGACGCCGGCCCGGCGCAGCGCGGCGCAGAACGCCTCGGGGCCGTCGTGCAGCACCAGGTTGTAGTAGGTGCTGGCGACCAGCGGCACGCCCAGGTCCGGCATGCCGGACAGGTCGGCGAGGATCCGGCGGGTGCTCGCCCCCCGGGCCAGTGCCGTGTCGCTGGCCTGCTGGATGGTGACGCCGTCCAGCGTGGGGTCGGAGAAGGGCAGGCCGACCTCGATCGCGTCCGCCCCGGCGGCGGCGAACGCCCGCAGGTACTCCGTCCAGCCGGGCGTGATCCCCCCGGTGACGTACGGCATGAGCAGGCCGCGGCCGGTGTCGCGGCGGGCACGCAGGTGGCGTTCGACCGCGCCCGTGGCCAGCGTGGGGTTCGTCACAGCAGCTCCTTCAGGGTTGAGACGTCCTTGTCGCCCCGGCCGGACAACGTCATCAGCACCGTCGATCCTGCGGGCAGGTCGCCGCCGCCCGCCGCGCGGATTATCCAGGCGAGCGCGTGCGCCGATTCGAGCGCCGGGACGATGCCTTCGGTACGCGCCAGCCGTACCGCCGCGCCGACCGCCTCGTCGTCGGTCACCGTGACGTAGCGGGCCCGTCCCAGGTCGCGCAGGTGGGCGTGCTCCGGGCCGACTCCCGGGTAGTCGAGCCCGGCGGCGATGGAGTGCGGCTCGGTGATCTGCCCGTCGTCGTCCTGCAGGAACAGCGAGCGGCAGCCGTGCAGGACGCCGAGCCGGCCGCGGGCCGCCCCGGCGCCGCCCTCCGCCTCGACACCGACCAGGCGCGCCGGGGTGTCGGCGAATCCGGCGAACGTGCCGGCCGCGTTGGAGCCGCCGCCGACGCACGCGACCACGTAGTCCGGCACGCCGGTCCGCAGCTCGGCG
>NZ_JBFAMX010001159.1:0-1644 GCF_040659615.1 Nonomuraea sp. NPDC049784 | reverse complement strand
GAAGGTCAGGAACTTCGAGGGGCTCCTGGATGCGCGCGAATGACACGCGACGGGGACCAGCGGGTACGGCGGAGGCGTTGCGCGAGGCTGCCAACTGATGTCCTTCCGGAGGGCACGGATGGAATCGAACTGCGCGCACGCCAAACGCCCCGGCGAAATCCGGGGCGCGCGAGGCAGCGCGAGGGAGCAGCATAACGCAAATGGGAAACTAATGTCCACACTTACTATTAGTGTCAACCTCCGGTGCCACCATCACTATTTCATGCCCTTGGTGGATTCGTCAATCGCGCCGTGACCGAAGCCGATCGGCCACCCACGTGTGCGCCGGCCGAGCAGGGCCAGCAGGCCGGCCATGACCACCCCGAGCGCCGCCAGGGAAAGGCGGTCGGCGAGGGTCTCTCCGTTGGCGATCACCCCGAACGCCGTGTGCGCCACCAGCGCGCCGCTCGCCAGGGCGAGGCTGTGCCGGTCGCTCCACGCGTCCGCCGTCGTCCACCGGCTGAGCAGCCACCCGGCCGCCACCGCGAGGACCGCCGCCGCCACCATCGGCACCACCACCCAACCGCCCCGCGTGAAGGCCGGGTGCTCGGCACCGCCGAAGGGGAACAGCAGCGCCAGATACCCGAACGCCACCACCGCGCCGAACCCGCCGGCGATCACCGGTGCGGGAGCGGTCACGGGGGACGGCGGGCCGGGACGCCGGGGCGTGAGGCGCAGTGCGACCACGGCGAGCAGCGCGACGGCCACCAGGCAGCCGATCAACACCTCGGGCGGCGCCTGGTAGCCGGGGTCGAAGGAGGTCGTCACGGTCAACCGCAGCAGCATGGCGCCGAGCACGAACACCACCCCGGCCACCACCAGACCTGTCCGCCCCAGGTACGGCTGACGGCGCAGCCCGGGGAAGATCAGGTCCAGCAGCAGGATCGGCAGGGCCACGCTGAAGACCGCGTGGTAGGGGATGTTCAGCTCCGTGTACGCGCTGTTCAGCCCGAGAATCCGGGGCGCCCAGCCGGCCACGCCGTAGATGGTCGGGCTGGTGAGCGCCTGCAGCGCCAGCCCTTCCTCGACGATCCCGTACGCGGCCCCGAGCAGCAGGATCGCGGCCCAGCCCCGCCCCGCGCGGCGTACCAGCTCGCGCACCAGCACCGTGCCCGCGCCGTAGATCGGCACCCACAGGAGTATCAGCCACGCCTGGCGGAGCGGTGGGTTGCCCAACGTGAGCTCGGCGACGACCGGGGTGACCGCGGCCAGCAGAAGTGCGGCCCAGCGGCCGCGTGCCTTGGATGTGACCATGCCCCCACGCTCCCTGAGGACAGGGGACGGCCGCTGCTGCCGGAAGGCCGGTCCGTGGCAACTCCGGTCGTTTGCCGATGGTGACTTTGGTTGCTTACCGGTGGCCGGAGGTGGCGGCTACGATCGGCGGTTGTGTTCGTGGCCGGGGTGAAGGACGTGCGGCCCGGCTGGATGCGGTCGCGGCGCGACTGGGCGGTCGGCGCAGGTGGCTTCGTGCTGGCACTCGCCGGGGCCGCCGCGGTGGTCTGGGGAGACCTGACCCCGGGCGTGCCCGGGTGGTATCTGGTGGCCGACCTGGCGGGCGGGATCCTGGCCTGCGCGGGGCTGTGGTTGTGCCGCAGGTGGCCGGTG
>NZ_JBFAMX010001158.1:0-1645 GCF_040659615.1 Nonomuraea sp. NPDC049784 | reverse complement strand
TCGGTGAGATCCTCGGCGGCCGGCATCCGCTCGCACACGGCGGCCACCCGTTCGCCGTCAACCACCTTGACAGTGCAGCCGTCCATCGCCAACACACCCTCATCTGAAGAACCATTCATATGAATAGTTTGTCGGCCCTGCGGCAAATGTCAACGACGTACTCGCACAGGCGGCCCGCATGGAGGTCACTCTTTGTGGTGCCGCATGAGAGCTGAAGGGGCGGAGCGTCTGCTCGACTCCACGGCATACCCCTGTGGTGGGCGCTGCGCCCTGTCCCGGACCGGTTCCCGCACCCCGGGCGCGCGCCAGGCCCGCCCGGATTGATCCCGCCACTGCCGTCCGCCCTCGCGGCCTGCGGCATGGCCGCTCTGCGGTCAGCCCACCTGGCCGCTGCTCCAGGCCCAGGCGGCGATGCCCACCCGATTGGCGGCCCCCACCTTGCGCTGGATGTGCGCGATGTGCGTTTTGACGGTTCCCGGGCTGATGGTCAGCTCGGCGGCGATGTCGGCGTTGGTGTGCCCTCGCGCCACCAGACGGGCGATCTCCAGCTCGCGGGCGGTGAGCGGGTCCTCCAGCGGCGGCGGTGCCTGGCGGATCAAGCCCCGCAGTAGCCGTAGGGTTACCTGAGGACTGATCAGCGTGTCGCCGGCCATCGCCGCGCGGATCGCTTCCACCAGCAGGGTGGGGCCTGAGCGTTTGAGCAGGAAGCCGCAGGCGCCTTCGCGGAGCGCAGTGTGGACGTAGTCGTCCAGGTCGAAGGTGGTCACGACGATCACTCGGGCCTCGGTGGCCAGCTGCCTGGTGACCTCCAGCCCGTCCATGCCAGGCATGCGGATGTCGGCAAGCACCACGTCGGGACGCAGGTGACGAGCCAGCTCTACCGCCCGTGCGCCGTCAGCGGCCTCACCCACCACTGTCATATCCGGCTGCGCGTTGAGGATCAGCCGGAACCCGATCCGCACGTCCTCCTGGTCGTCGGCGATGAGAATCCGCGTCGTCATCCCGTTCCCGTCACGTTGGTCTGCCAGTGGTGTCATGAAGCACGACGCCCAGCATGAGCCGTCATGCGGGGATCTGCACGGTGACCTGCCAGCCATGCCTGTTCGGGCCTGCCGCCAGCTTCCCGCCGCGGGCCTCCAGCAGGTGGGCCAGGCTCGCCAACCCGAAACCGCCGACTCTGGTGCTCTGCGACCTGCCCCCGCCGTCGTCCTCCACCCGCACGCGCAGAACCTCCTCTTCCTTGCGAATCTCCACCCGCACGGTCGTGGCGCGCGGCGCGTGCCTGCGCACGTTGGTCAGCGCCTCCGTCACCACACGGTAGGCCAGCGACGAGGCCTCGTGCCGCACCGCTAGGCCTGGCTCGACGGCCAACTCCACCTGTGCGACGGGTGAGAACGCGTCGGCCAGCCGCTCCAGTTCCTCGATTCCCGGCCCCCGCTCACCCAGCGCGTGCACAGCACGATCCAGCGAGGCCAGCGCCCGTTGCCCGGCGTCCTCGATGCGCTGCAGCGCCTCGGCGACCGGCTCCGGCAGGGTGTCGGCGACCACTTGGGCGGCCTGCGCCTGCACCAGCATGCCGTTGAGGTCGTGGGCGACGAAGTCGTGCAGGTCGCGGGCGAGCCCGAGCCGCTGCGCCCGGGTGGCC
>NZ_JBFAMX010001157.1:0-1646 GCF_040659615.1 Nonomuraea sp. NPDC049784 | reverse complement strand
TCGGCATCTGCCTGGGCGGCCAGCTGCTCGCGGAGGTCGCTGGTGGCGAGGTGACCGGCGACGCCGGGGCGCCGGAGAACGGCAGCCTGCCGCTCACGATCCGTCCCGAGGCCGCCGACGACCCGCTGTTCCACGGGTTGCCCGGGGTGGTGCCCGCGGTCGAGCACCACAAGGACGCGATCACCCGGCTGCCCGGCGGGGCCGTCTGGCTGGCGGAGACGAGCGCGTGCCCGTACCAGGCGTTCCGGGTGGGCGAGCGGGCCTGGGGCGTGCAGTTCCACCCCGAGGTGCTGCCCGCACGCATCCGGGAGTGGTCGCCGGACGGGTTCGACCCCGAGGTGGTCTACGCGAGGGCGGTGGCCGACGAGCCGGTGTCCACGCCGATCTGGCGCCGGGTCACGGCCCGCTTCGCCGCGCTCGCCACCGGGGCGCACGACGCGGATCTGGGGATCAGCGCGAGTACGAGTCCCAGCCCAGTTTGATCGCCACCGCCAGCCCGCAGGCCGCTGCCACATAGCGCAGGCTGTTGCCCGGCAGCCTGCGGGCGATCGTCGGCCCGATCCACCCCCCTACCAGAAACCCGGCCGCCAGCGGCACCGCCGCGCCCCAGTTCACCGGCCCGAACAGCGCGAACCCGAGCGCCGCCACCGCGTTCGCCAGCCCGGACATCACGTTCTTCATCGCGTTCAGCTTGGCCGCCGAATGGTCCAGCATGAAGGCCAGCACGGCGAACACCATCAGCCCTCCGGCCGCGCCGAAATACCCGGTGTAGATCGTCACGGCGAACAGCGCCACCCGCCCCAGCAGGCCGTGCTCGCCGTGCACCCGCCCCGACGGCGGCCTGACCAGCAGCAGCGAGGCCATCGCGATCAGCCATGGCGCGATCAGCTCGAACGTCCTTGACGGGGTCACCAGCAGCAGCAACGCGCCCGTCGCCCCGCCGACCGCGGCCACTGGACCGAGCTTGAGCACCCGGCCGCCCTCACCGGCCAGCTCGGGCCGCGAACCGGCGGCCGCGCCGATGCCGGTGAAGACGAGGGCCACGGTGTTGGTGACGTTCGCGGTCAGCGGGGGCAGGCCGAAGGCCAGGAGCGCCGGATAGGAGACGATCGAGGCGAGGCTGACGACCGTGCTCACCACCCCGGCCGCGACACCGGCTCCGAGCAGGCCGAGCATTTCTCCGACGATCACCCCGATATGCTATGGGTTGTCCGTTTTGTCCATCCGGTCAGGGCTATCTCAGCGCGCTCACGATGGCGCGGGCCGTGGCCTGCCAGATCGGGGTGGCGGGGCGGATGACGTCGAAGTGGTCGCCGGGCATTTCGACGTAGGTCACGTCGTCGCCGGACTCCTCGGCGGCCCGTGCGTAGCGGCGGCTGAAGTCGACCAGGTCCAGGTCGTCGGCGGCGCCCTGGACGATGAGCTGGCGTACGCCGAGCGGGAGCCGGAGGAGGGGTGATGCCTCCGCGTACAGACGCACGTCCTCGTCACTGGTGCCGCCGCCGAGGTCATCCGGCCCCGCATCGTGGTCGAGTGCGGCGGGGCGGTCGAGGGCCGCGGGCGCGTGCCTCCCGAGCGCGGAGGCCACGGCGCCGGCGCTGAGCCACCGCCTGTCGCCCTGGACGAGGTCGAGCACGCCTGCCAGC
>NZ_JBFAMX010001156.1:0-1650 GCF_040659615.1 Nonomuraea sp. NPDC049784 | reverse complement strand
GCTGCGCGAGCAGCCGTGGTACGGCGGCTCGTTCGCGATGTTCGGCCCCTCCTACCTCGGCTACACGCAGTGGGCCGTCGCGGCCTACGCCGGGCCGGACCTGAGGGCCATGGCCACGCAGATCACCGCCTCCCAGTTCAGGGACGCGGCCTACGTGGGCGGCGCGTTCGCGCTGGAGTCGGCGCTGAGCTGGACCACACTCACCGACGGCATGTCGCGCCGCTTCGGCGGCGCCGCGGTGCTGACCGCGCCCAGGCACGCCCACAGGGCGGTCCTGTCGGGCCGCCCCGTGGCCGAGCTGGACCTGGCCTCGGCCGGTCGGCAGCTCCGGTTCTACCAGGACCTGCTCACGCACCACGCCGACCCGGCCGTCCCCTATTGGGACAAGCGCGACTTCTCCCCGAAGGTGGGCGAGGTGGAGGCGGCGGTCACCATGCTGGGCGGCTGGTACGACGTGTTCCTGCCGTGGCAGCTCAAGGACTACGCGGCGATGCGCGCCGCCGGGCGGCGGCCGTACCTGACGATCGGGCCCTGGTACCACGTCGACACCCGGCACGGGCGGCCCGCCATGGCCGAGGCCTCGGCCTGGTTCCGCGCGCACCTGCTGGGCGACTACTCCAGGCTGCGGGCCGAACCCGTGCGGCTCTACGTCACGGGGGCCGAGGAGTGGCGGGACTACTCCGACTGGCCGGTGCCCGGGATGCAGGAGCAGCGCTGGCACCTGCAGCACGGGTTCGGACTGGGCGTTGACGGGCCGCTGGACTCCCCGCCCGACCGGTTCCGGTACGACCCCTCCCATCCGACGCCCGTGATCGGCGGGCCCGTGCTGCTCGGGGACTCCAGGCCGCGCGACCAGCGACGGCTGGAGCAACGGCGCGACGTGCTGGTGTACAGTTCAGCGGCGCTGGAGTCGGACGTGGAGATGATCGGGCCGGTGCGGGCTGAGCTGTTCGTGCGGTCGAGCACGCCGTACGTGGACGTGGTGGTGCGGGTGTGCGACGTGCACCCGGACGGGCGCTCGTTCAACGTGTGCGAGGGCGTCCGCCGTCTGGCGGACGCCGGTTCCGGGCTGCGGCGGGTGTCCGTGGATCTCTGGCCGATCGCGCACCGGTTCGGGCGCGACCACCGGATCAGGGTGCACGTGGCGGCGGGGGCGTACCCGACGATCGCCCGCAACCACGGCACCGGCGATCCCCTGGGCAGCGGCAACGGCGCGATGGTGCCCGCCGACGTCGAGGTGTTCCACTCCCCCGACCATCCGTCCGCCGTGGTGCTGCCGCTGTGCGCGCCTCACGGTTGATGTCGCTGGTCCTGCTGTTGCAGGGCCGGGGCGGGATGACGGCGGCCGAGCTGGCCGAGGAGCTGGAGGTCTCGGAGCGCACGGTGCACCGGGACGTGCTGGCGCTGTCGGAGGCGGGCGTGCCCGTGTACGCCGACCGGGGGCGGGGCGGCGGTTACCGGCTGCTCGACGGGTACCGGACCCGGCTGACCGGCCTGGACCGGGCCGAGGCGGAGGCGCTGTTCCTGTCGGGGGTGCCGGCGGCGCTGCGGGAGATGGGGCTGGAGGGGGTGGCGGCCACGGCCCGGCTGAAGGCCGCCGCCGCGCTCTCCCCCGCGCTGCGGGACGCGCCCGCCGTCGCGGCGCAGCGC
>NZ_JBFAMX010001155.1:0-1659 GCF_040659615.1 Nonomuraea sp. NPDC049784 | reverse complement strand
CCGCCCGGCACGCCCAGCCGCGCGCACAGCTCCGCACCCCACCGCCGCCCGCCCTCGGGCCCCTCCGGCAGCACGAACACCGTGTACTCGGACCGGGAGCACACGAGGGCCGGCTCCGCGGCGTCCGCCATCACCTCTTCCAGCGCCTCCGCCGCCGTCTCGACCGGCACCGTGACCCGCGCCACGACCACCTCGTACGGCGGGTCCGCCACCGGGCACAGCTCGCCCAACTGGCGGGGCGACAGCCTGCCGTCGAGCACGGCGGCCAGCAGCGCGCCCCGCTGGGCGTGCGCCTTGGCCCGGCTGGCGCGCACGCCGAGCAGCTCCATGGCGAGCAGGCAGGCGGCCTGGTTGGCCAGCATCCGCGCGTGCCACTCCAGCGGCGAGGCGGTGCACACCGCCAGCCAGCCGGTCGGCGGCCCCGAGAAGCCCAGGCTCTGCACCTGCACGGCCTCGATGCCGTCGTCCAGGACGCCGGCGCTGCGCCGGGCCGCCCCCTCCGCCATCTCCCGGGCTCGGGCGTGCCAGGGCCGCTCCCCCGCCGGCGTCGCCGCCCTGGGCTTGCCCTGCGGATCCAGCAGCATGGACTCGCCGCCGGTGTGCTCGGCCAGCGCGCGCAGGATGCCCGACGTGCCCGACAGCAGCGCGGCCCGCGCCATGGCCTCCTGGGCGGCGACGACCCGCCGCTCCCCGCGTACCCGCTCGTCGGCGTGCCACCGGGCGACGGCCTCGGTCACCGCGATGAACGGCGTGAGGATCTCCAGCACCGGCAGGCCATGGAGATCCGCGGCCGCCAGCACCTCCTCGGGGACGGCGGTCATCGCCTCGCCGAGCGCGAAGGCCAGCCCGGCGCAGTCCGCGCCCGACAGCCGCTCGACGTACGCGTGCCGCCCGGCGGGGTCGGCGGGCAGGCCGAGCCCGATGGTCATCACCAGCTCGCCCCCGCGTAGCCACGGCACGGGGTCGGCCAGCTCCGACACGTGCGCCCACCGCACCACACGCGTCAGCCCGGCGCGCCCGGCCAGCAGCCGCATGCGCATGCCGGGCAGGGTCATGGCCTGGGCGACGGTCAGCGCCATGGGAGCCCCTCGGATGTAAGTGCGAACACCGCCACTTGCCACAAGCCGCTGAACGCGGCTCGCGGTGCATACTGCACCCTAATTCATCCCCAGTAGTGCATTTCCTCCTGGCCCCGGCATGCCTGACCTGCGCTTATCGTCGTCGCACCCCCTGACACCCGGAGGAACCATGAATCGCGCCACCCGGGCGGCCGGCGCCGCCTTCGTCGGGACCACGATCGAGTGGTACGACTTCTACGTCTACGCCACAGCCGCCGCGCTGCTCTTCGACGACCTGTTCTTCCCCAACGCCTCCAGCCCCACGGTGGCGCTCATGGCCTCCTTCGCCACGTACGCGGTCGGCTTCTTCGCCAGGCCGCTCGGCGGCATCGTCTTCGGCCACTTCGGCGACCGGGTCGGCCGCAAGTCGGCGCTGGTGGTCACGTTGCTCATGATGGGCGGCGCGACGTTCGCGGTCGGCCTGCTGCCCACGTACGCGTCGATCGGCACGCTCGCCCCCGTGCTGCTGGTGCTGCTCCGCTTCGTGCAGGGGCTGGCGGTCGGCGGCGAGTGGGGCGGGGCCGCGCTCATGGCGGTCGAG
>NZ_JBFAMX010001154.1:0-1660 GCF_040659615.1 Nonomuraea sp. NPDC049784 | reverse complement strand
GCCGCCGCCGCGGCGCTGGCCCAGCGCACGGGCGAGCACAGCGGCCGCCGCTCGGCCGTGGCGCTGGCCGCGAGCCGCGCGGGCCTGCCGGTGCCGTTCGTCGTCGGGGCGCGGTTCGCGCTCGAGCCCGGCCGGGGCCGCAGCGCCGTGCCCGTCCGGCCCGCGCTCTTCGGCGCGATCGCCGGCGTGCTCGGCGTGCTGGCCGCGTTCACGTTCTCCGCGGGCGTCAAGGACGCCGCGGAGAATCCGATCAGGTTCGGCCAGGCGTACCAGTTCTCCGCGTTTCTCGGATTCAACGGCCAGGAGTTCGCCCCGGCCGGCAAGCTGCTCGCGGCGGTGGCCAAGGACCCCGACGTCATAGGCGTGAACGACGGCAAGGTCGCGGTCGCCGAGGCGCCCGCGGAAGGCAGGGAGCCGGGCGTGTCCGTCACCGCGTACACGTTCCACCCGGTCGGCCGCCCCATCGACGCGCTCGTGCTGAACGGGCGGATGCCGGCGTCGGCACAAGAGATCGCGCTCGCTCCCGCCAGCGCCTCCCAGCTCGGCGTCGACGTCGGCGACCGGGTCACGCTCGGCGGCGGGCAGAAGCCTATCCAGCTCACCGTCACGGGCCTCTCGTTCCTGCCGATGGGCCCGCACAACGACTACCGCGACGGCGGCTGGGTCACACCAGAGGGGTACGACGCCCTGTTCGGCGACGCCCACTTCGACTTCAAGTTCCACACCGCGCAGATCGCGCTCCGCCCGGGAGCCGATCTGGAGACGGTCCGGAGCAGGCTGACGGACCTGGCCGCGAAGGTCGCCGGACATCCCGGCGTGGGGTTCGGCGACCCGATAGAGATCCAGCAGGTACGGCAGATCCGCGACGTGGAGGAGCTGCCGCTGCTGCTCGCCGGGTTCCTCGCGCTGCTGGCCCTCGGCGCGGTCGGCCACGCACTGGCGACCGCGGTGCGGCGCAGGCGGCACGAGGTCGCCGTGCTGCGGGCGCTGGGCATGACCCGCCGGCAGGCCAGGTGGGCGGTCGTCACACAGGCCACCCTGCTCGCGCTGGCCGGGCTGGCCTTCGGCGTTCCACTCGGGCTGGCGGCCGGGCGCACGTTGTGGCGTATCGTCGCCGACATCATGCCGCTGGCGTACGTGCCGCCGGTCGCCGTCTGGGCGCTGCTCCTGGTCGGCCCGCTGACACTGCTGCTGGCCAACCTCCTCGCAGCCTGGCCGGGGCGGATCGTCGGCCGGCTGCGCATCGGCCACATACTGCGGACGGAGTGAGCCCATGCTTGAGACAGCCGCCCCGCCGCTCGTGACCGTCGCGGCGGGGACCGCTCTCGGCGCGTTCGCCGTCGCCTCGGTCGTGCTCTGCGTGGCCTGGGCCGGTGCCGCCGTCGCGGCGCTCCTCGCGGACCGGCCGCTGCTCGCGCGCACGGCGGGGCTGGTGGTGATCGCGCAGGTCGCCGCGACCATCTGGCCCCAGGCGACGCCGGTCGCGGTGGTGGCCTGGCTGGCGTGCGCGCTCAGCCTGCCCGACGGCCTGATCGGGTCGTGGCCGCGCCGGATCGTCGTCGCGAGCGGACTTATCGTCTCCGCGGCGTGGGCGATCTGGCTGCCCGTCACGACGATCGAGAGGATCACCCAGCCCGTCGTGACGGGCAGCCAAGATCGC
>NZ_JBFAMX010001153.1:0-1661 GCF_040659615.1 Nonomuraea sp. NPDC049784 | reverse complement strand
CGGCCAGCCCGTCCGCCGGCCCCGCCAGCTCCGCCTCGATCGACGTGCGCGTCAGGTGCCGCAGCTCCGCCAGCGTGCCCGTCTCGACCGCACGGCCGTCACGGATGATCGTCAGCCGGTCGCACAGCGCCTCCACCTCGGCCAGGATGTGGCTCGACAGCAGCACCGTACGCTGCTCCTCCCTGACGCACTCCCGGAACACCTCCTCCATCAACGGGTCGAGACCGGAGGTGGGCTCGTCCAGGATCAGCAGCTCCACGTCGGAGGCGAGCGCGGCCACGAGGGCCACCTTCTGCCGGTTGCCCTTGGAGTACGTGCGTGCCTTCTTGCGCGGGTCCAGGTCGAACCGCTCCAGCAGGTCCGCCTTGCGCCGCTCGTTCAGCCCGCCGCGCAACCGCCCGAGCAGGTCGATCGCCTCGCCGCCCGACAGGTTCGGCCACAAGGTCACGTCGCCCGGCACGTACGCCAGCCGCCGGTGCAGCTCGGTCGCCTCCGACCACGGATCACCACCCAGGAGCCGGGCGGTGCCCGCGTCGGCCCGCACCATGCCCAGCAGGATCCGGATCGTCGTGCTCTTCCCCGCCCCGTTCGGCCCCAGGAACCCGTGCACCTCGCCGGTGCGCACGGTGAGATCGAGGCCGTCCAGCGCCCTGGCCGGCCCGAACGTCTTCACTAACCCCTTCACGGCGATGGCGTCAGCCATGGTGATGCTCCTTCATGTCGTCTGGCCCCGATCGAGGGCCTTCCTGGCCTCGGCGGCCTCTTCGAGGCTGAGCAGGGGATGGGAGTAGATGTCCAGCACCACCCGCATGAGCTTGACCTGCCCCTCCGGGCTGGTCAGATCGACGCCCAGGCCGCGCTCGACGTGCTGGCGGAGAACGGTGGGCGCCAGCGCCATCGCGGCGATCATCGTCGAACGGGACCGCGCGTCGGCGTCAGGCGGTTCGGGGCGGCTCTTGTCGGCCTCCGCGATCCACCGCTCACCGATGTCGACCATCTCGTCGAACAGCGGCGCCGCCCAGCCCTCCGTCAACGCCCGCGCCAGGTAGGGCTGGAAGGGCCCCATCACCGCGACCGGGTTCAGGCCGCCCTGCGGGTCGCGCGCGGCCTCCTCGTGCAGCCTGCGGATGATCTTCATCAGGTGCTCGTCGCACGCCTCGCGCAGCGCCTGCTTCGAGCCGAAGTGGTGGCGCACCAGCCCCAGGGACACGCCCGCGGTCTCGGCGATCCCGCGGATCGTCGCCCGCTCGAAGCCGTACTCACCGATATGCCACATCGCCGCGTCCCTGATCCGCGCACGCGCCGTGAGGTCCTCCGGATCCGGTACGGTCGTCATCCTGTTCCTCTGTATAGCAGACTGTTCATACAGCAAGCAGACTATACCTGCGTATAGCGATGACGCAACGCGCCCCCGACTACGCACATCAGCCCGTCCCGTTCTACGCTCCATGACGACGATTGGAGCCACCGCCGTGCCACAGCCCGACCTCCCACCGGCCACCGCGCCCATGCGCCTGACCACCGCCATCCGCCCCTACGACTGGGGCTCGGTCACGGCCCTCCCCCACCTGTTCGGCACCGAGCCCACCGGCCGGCCGCAGGCCGAGCTCTGGATGGGCGCCCACCCCGGCGACCTGACGTGTTCCTGCACGACCGGGTGG
>NZ_JBFAMX010001152.1:0-1662 GCF_040659615.1 Nonomuraea sp. NPDC049784 | reverse complement strand
GTACATCGAACAGCAGAAACGACCCGTGTGAGCTGACCTGCTCACCGACGCGGAAGGCTAGAGCACGCTCGCGCCCTAGCAGGCACTCCCGCGTGGGCCTTCACCCCCGGCGTGAACGCCGGAGCACTGGCCCACAGTTCGGTAGAACACCTGGGGATCAGCCGCCTCGTATCGCCAGGGCTGTCCTGTCGTCTCGCGCAAGAGGCCGGCGATGTCAGACAGCGAGGCGGATTCGGCGGCCAGGTCGTAGCCTCGTCCTGCGTGCGGTGCGGGATCGCGTAGGACCGTGGCGGCGACGCTGGCGATGTCGGCGACGTCCACCCAGTTCGGCCGGGCATCCCCGACAAAGTGAGTGAGCACGCCCGGTCTGCTCACGCTGAGTCGCAGATTCTGCATGAACGCCGCAGGACGCAGGTGTGTGTACCCGAGCCCCGATCGCTCGATATGGGCCTCCACCAACTGATGCCACGCGAAGTGCACGATGGTGGTGTCCTTGACGGCCGACACTCCCAGATGCACCATATGGGACACGCCTTCGACTTCGGCGGCATCCATGGTCGCCTTTGACTGCGCAAGCATCCGGACGTCGTATCCGGTGAGCAGGAACACCCGGTCCATCCCCTTGAACGCGGGCCTCACGACGTCCAGCCCGGCGGTCTCAGCCTCGTCCAGGTCGAGGCGGCGCACCTCCAGGCCACGTTGGCGTAGTCCATCCGCGGCGTCCGGACGGCGGGTCGCTGCGACCAGGTGCAGGCGCCCGGACCGGACGTCGGGCACGAGCGCGTCGATGAGCGCGGAGCCAACGGCTCCGGTCGCACCAATGATCAAGACAGTGGATGGCAACTCGTCTCCTTCGTGGACGTGGGATGTCGGACGTCGTGGCGATCGTGTCGTAGCGAGGGTCAAGCACGTATGCCTGCGTTCATGCGAATCCGAGAGCATTGCGCCTGCCGAAAATTCCATCCATACAGGTCAAGCGGCATGTGAGTACTCGTGAAGGACGCCGCCAAGCCGGTATCGTCGGCGTATGTTCAGGTCGATGATTCGCTCTGGATCCGTGATCGGGTCCGGGACGGTACGCAGCGGGGCGGCTTGGGCCAGGGTTTGATGGGCTCGGTGCCGGTTGTAGAACAGTTCGTACTCGCGTAGGGCGTGCCGCAGGTGGCGTTCGTTCCAGAGCAGGCTGAAACCCGGTCCCGGAAGGTTGGTTACGACCCCACCGGTTGGCTTGCTATCTGCAATCCGGCACCGTGCGGCCTCAGCACGCTCTGGCGGCATCGCCCGCCGCCGTGCGCATGACCCGAGGGCGGCGTAGCGTGTCCATTGTGACGCACCAAGACGCGCCGGCCGACCCGCCGCACGATGCGGTGACTCCGGTGACTGCGCTGGTCGACGCCTGCCGGCACTTCGCCACCCACGTGCGGCTGCTGGCTGACCAACTCGGTGCGGCGGAGCTGAGCGACGACGACGTCGAGCTGGTCCACAATGCCGTGCATCAGGTTTTCACCGCGGCGGGGCTGGCGGCCGCGCTGGCCACCGGCCTGCAACGGCACGCCGGTGAGCAGGACTGCCCGCACTACAACGTGCTCACAGACGCCGAGTGGGCCCCGCTGTCCGAGGGTGGCGGACGCGAGCGCAAGGCCGTCTACGGGTGCGAGCTGC
>NZ_JBFAMX010001151.1:0-1670 GCF_040659615.1 Nonomuraea sp. NPDC049784 | reverse complement strand
CAGGCAACGCTGCGGTTACAGCCGGGGTGCGCCACCGAGGCGGCCAGGGAGGCCGTCAGGTACGCGTTCGACGAGGCCGGGCTGGACGAGATCATCTCCATGACGGCCGAGCGGAACACCCGGTCCCAGGCCGTGATGAAGCGGCTCGGGATGACCCACCTGGCCGACTTCAACCACACGCGGCTCAGCCCGGACAGCCCTCTCTTCCGTCACGTGGTCTACCACCTCAAGCGCCCGTAGGCACGTCAGGCGCTCATGGCGTAGAGGACGTCACGCAGGGCGGGCTCGCGGCCGCGTAGCCAGACCAGCCGCAACGCCAGCGCCGGCGCGTCGAAGTCGAGTGGCACCAGCGCGCCGGAGGCCAGGTCGGGCTCCAGCACGAAGTCCGGCAGCAGGGCGCTGCCGAGCCCCTGCTTGGCCCACTCGCGAGCGGTCGCGATGCTGGTCAGCTCCCTGCGCGGCACCTCCGAGCCGAACGCCCGGTCGGCCGCCAGCCGGATCGAGCAGCCGTCGGCGCTGACCAGCAGCGGCTCCCGGTCGCCGTCCGGCGCCGCGACCAGCAACAGCCTGACCTCGCCCACATCCAGGAAGTCCAGGTCGGGCGCCGGGCTGGGCCTGGATCTCGGCCCGGCGGTGGCGCCCGAGCCCGTGTCCTCGGGCACGGTGAAGCCGAGCCCGCCGATCCGCAGGCCCGTGTCCAGCAGCAGCGCCGCGTCCAGCTCGCCGCCGGCCACCGCGGCCAGCAGCGGCTGCCGGGTGAGCGAGTACACGTCCACGTCCAGGTCGGGGCGGCGTTCCGACAGACGGCGGATCACGGTGGGCAGCCGGGCCGCGGCCAGCATCTCCAGCGCGCCGATCCGCACCCGGCGGCGCTGCCCGGTGACGGCGCGGCGCACCTCGTCGGCGTGGTCGAGCAGCCCCTGCGCCCGCGCCAGCAGCCTGGCGCCCTGCTCGGTCAGGCGCATGCCCTGGGGCGTGCGCTCGAACAGGGAGACCCCGAGGCTCCGCTCCAGCCTGCGCACCTGCTCCGACACGGACGCGGGGGCGAGGCCGAGGCTGTTCGCCGCCCCGGTGACGGTGCCCGCTCCGGCCACCGCGACGAACCCCCGCAACTGGCGCAAATCCATAGATGTCAGCATACGGTTTTCCCTAACGCCCCCTCAGATCATGCCTGTTGAGCGCGGACGGGGCGTTTCAGCAGGCTGAGGCGCATGATGTTCGGATTCTCCCTCGCCTACTTCCTCGTGATCCTCGACACGACCGTGCTGACGATCGCGCTGCCCGACCTGCGGGCCTCACTGGGTGGCTCGCTGGCCGGGCAGCAGTGGGCGGTGAACGCGTACACCGTCGCCTTCGCCGCCTCGCTGCTCATCGGGGGAGCGGTGGCCGACCGGTACGGCGCGGCCCGGATCTTCAAGGCCGGCGTGGCGGCGTTCGGCGTGATCTCGCTGCTGAGCGCCGCGGCGCCGCACCTGGGCGTGCTGATCGGGTTGCGCGCCCTGCTCGGCGTGGCGGGGGCGCTGTGCACAGGCGGCTCGCTCGGCCTGCTCGCCCAGCTCTTCCCCGACCCGGCCGCCCGCGCCCGCGCCACCGGCCTGTGGGCCGCCATCACCGGCAGCGCGCTCGCCGCCGGCCCGCTGCTCGGCGGCCTCCTCGTCGACCTGTACGGC
>NZ_JBFAMX010001150.1:0-1671 GCF_040659615.1 Nonomuraea sp. NPDC049784 | reverse complement strand
GGTCAGCGCCGTGCGCGCGCCGGTCCCGATGTCGCTGGCGGCCACCTGGACCAGGAAGTCGCCCTCCTTCATGGTGACGACGGCCTTGGACGGCTGGCGGTAGGCCGGGTAGGTGGAGGAGGCCACGCCGATGCCGATCAGCCACTCGCCGTCCCGCCGGTGCCCGGGGCCCGGGTCGCGCCGGTCCCAGTCGAAGCGGCGGGCGCCCTCGCGCAGGCAGGCGACCAGGTTGCGGGAGCTGAACGGCCGGCCGCTCTGCGGCTCCATCTCCGGCTCGTTGACGACGCGCAGCTCGATCGGGTCGATGCCGGCGGCGTACGCCAGCTCGTCCATGGCGGACTCCAGCGCGTACATGCCGGGGCACTCGCCCGGGGCGCGCATCCACGACGGGGTGGCGACGTCCAGCCGGACGAGCCGGTGCGCCGTGCGCAGCGCGGGCGTGGCGTACATGACGCGGGTCGGGGTCGCGGTCTGCTCGGCGAACTCCACCACCGTCGAGCTCTGCTCGTAGGCCACGTGCTCCACCGCCGTGAGCCTGCCCTCCGTGTCCGCGCCCAGCCGCAGCCGCTGGATCGTGGGCGTGCGGTAGCCGGTCACGTCGAACATCTGCTGCCGGGTCAGCACGACCTTCACCGGGCGGCCGACGGCCCTGGCGGCCAGGGCGGCCAGCACGGCCTGCGGCCTGGTCGTGCCTTTCGAGCCGAAGCCGCCGCCGACGTGCCTGGACACCACGCGCACCCGCTCCCTGGGCAGGCCGAAAGTAGCGGCCATGATGTCGCGGTTCGCGGAGGCGCCCTGCGCGGTGTCGTACACCAGCAGCCTGCCCTCGGCGTCCCACAGCGCCAGGGCGGCGTGCGGCTCCATCGGGTTGTTGTGCAGGACGGGGGTCGTGTAGGTCACGTCGATGCTGGTCTCGGCCGCGTCCAGCCCGGCCTCGATGTCGCCCTTCACGGTGTCGCACGGGTAATTGGGGTTGACGACCTCCGGCTGGTACAGGTTGGGGTGGTCGGCGCGCAGGGTCACGTCATGGATGTCCTGCTCGTACTCGACGACGATCGCGTCCGCGGCGGCGCGGGCGTTCTCGTACGTGTCGGCCACCGCGGCGGCCACGATCTGGCCCCGGTAGGCGACGTCGCGGCTCTGGAACAGCGCCAGCTCGCCCTCGGCCGCACGGGCCAGCCGGGGTGGTTCCTCGCTGGACAGCACGGCCAGCACACCGGGCATGGCGAGCGCGTCGCGGCCGTCGATCCGCTTGATACGGCCCTTGGCGATCCGCGACTGCACGGGGTAGGCGTAGGTGACGCCCTCGACCGGGTATTCGGCCGCGTACGTGGCCAGCCCGGTGACCTTGACTTGGCCCTCGATGCGGTTCACGATGCCAGCTCCTCGAGCGTGCGGACGATCAGGTTGCGAGCCAGGGGCAGCTTGAAGGCGTTGCGCGGGAGCGGCCGGGCCTGCTCCAGCTCCGCCTCGGCGGCGGTGAGGAACGCCTCGCCCGTCGCGGGGCCGCCGATCAGCACCTGCTCGGCGCGCTCGGCCCGCCAGGGCACGTGGGCCACGCCACCGAGCGCGACGCGGCAGCCGGCGACCACGCCGTCGCGGACGTCGAGCACGGCGGCGATGGACACGAGCGCGAACGCGAACGAGGCCCGCTCGCGTACCTTGCGGTAG
>NZ_JBFAMX010001149.1:0-1671 GCF_040659615.1 Nonomuraea sp. NPDC049784 | reverse complement strand
CCTATTAGTACCGGTCAGCTCCACACGTTACCGCGCTTCCACTTCCGGCCTATCAACCCGGTCGTCTACCGGGAGCCTTACCCCTCACAGGTGGGTGGAGCGAGCCGCCCCAGAGCCGGACGTTTCGGCTCAACCACTGATACCAGTGGGGCTCATGGGGCATCTTATCCAAACTAAGAGATCTTCCTGGGGCGTCGCGGGGCACACGTCGTACGGACCCAAGATCGCATCCTATGACGGAGGTTTGCATGGTCGGAAAGATGTGCCGTGGCGCACGCCGTACGGTGTGGACGGCGCTCGCGGTCACGGTGGCACTGGTGAGCCCGTGCTCACCGGTCAAGGCCGAAACGGCCGCCACGCTATGTCAGCAGTGGAGAGCGCACACCTTGGCGCAGAACCTGGCGGCGCCCTGGGGAATCGCATTCCTTCCCGCAGGCGAGGCCCTGGTGACGGAGCGCGACACGGCGCGACTGCTCCGGATCTCCCGTTGGGGCGGGGTATCCGAGGTCGCGGCCATCGACGAGGCACGGCCGGGCGATGAGGCGGGCCTGCTGGGCGTGGCGGTATCGCCCCGTTTCCCGCGAGACCCCTACGTCTTCCTCTACTACAGCACCGACTCCGACAACCGGATCGTGCGTTACCGATACAGCCGCGCCAGTGGCCTGACCCAGGCCACCGTGATCGTCGACGGCATTCCGAAGAGCCATGGCCACAACGGCGGCCGTCTGGCCTTCGGACCCGATGGGTACCTTTATGCCAGCACGGGCGACGCAAACCAGGCCAAGCGGGCCCAGGATCTCGGCTCCTTGGGCGGCAAGATCCTTCGCCTGACCACCAGTGGCCAACCGGCGCCCGGCAACCCGTTCAACAGCCGGATCTGGAGTTACGGTCACCGTAACATCGAGGGACTGGCATGGGACCGGTCGGGCCGCCTGTACGCCACCGAGTTCGGGTCCAACCGCTTCGACGAGATCAACCTGATCAAGAAGGGCGGCAACTACGGCTGGCCCGTGGTCGAGGGCGTGGCCAACAATCCCCGCTTCATCGATCCGGCCCTCACCTGGACCCCCGACATGGCGTCTCCCTCCGGCGTCGCCTTCGCCGACGGGTCTCTGTGGGTGGGCGCGCTGCACGGCCGCCGGCTCTGGCACGTTCCCGTCTCGGTCAACGGCACGCTCGGCACTCCTGTTTCGCTATTCGAGGGACAGTACGGCCGAATTCGCGCCGTGGCCGCCACAGCGCGGGGCCAGGTGTGGTTCGGCACCAGCAACAAAGACGGCCGCGGCTCGCCGGTCGCCGAGGACGACCGCATTCTGGTCGTGGGCTGCGCGCCTCGGCCTGGGCATCCCGGCTGGCCAGGTAGCCCGGCAGGCACGCCGAGCGACGCGGGCAGGTGAGGATTGCGGTGGGTGCGTGACCGATACGCGTACCCACCGCGATCTCAGAAGCCCAGCGGAATCCCGCTCTGGATGGCAAGATTTGCCTTGCCTGCAAGGAGAACGCCAGAGTGTGTCGAGAGTCGCCGACGATCTCCGACGAAACAAAAGGGCCCCAGCCAGCCGGCTGAGGCCCTTTTCGTAAATATTGTGCGGCGGTGACCTACTCTCCCACACCCTCCCGAGTGCAGTACCATCGGCGCTGGGAAGCTTAACTTCCGGGTTCGGAATGTAA
>NZ_JBFAMX010001148.1:0-1673 GCF_040659615.1 Nonomuraea sp. NPDC049784 | reverse complement strand
CGCTGCGGCCCGCGGTCGCGGGCAACGTGCTCGCCGTCGACGGCGAGGGCTACTGCTTCAGGCACGCGCTGATCCGCGAGGCGCTCCACGACGACCTGCTGCCCGGCGAGCACACCCGCCTGCACACCCGCTTCGCCGAGGCGCTGGAGCGCGACCTGTCGATCCTGCCCGCGCCGCGCGGCGCGATCGAGCTGGCCCACCACTGGCACTCCGCCCACGACTCCACCTGGGCGCTGGTCAGCGCGTGGCACGCGGCCGCCGTCGCCCGTAAGTCCACCGCGTACGACGAGCAGCTCCGGATGCTCTCCAGGGTGCTCGAGCTGTGGGACCAGGTGCCCGACGCCGCCGAGCGCATCGGCTGCGACAGGCTCGACGTGCTCCGGCAGACGGCCACGGTCGCCCACCTGGCGGGGGAGTACGAACGCGCCATCGCCCTGGCCGGCGCCGCCCTCACCGATCTCGACCGCGACGCCGACCCGATCAAGGCGGCCAAGCTGCTGCGCCAGCGCGGTCTGACCCGTTACGACCTCGGCCGCCCCGGTTTTCTCGACGACCTGCGTGAGGCGGCGGCGCTGGTCCCTTCCGACAAGCCGAACAGACTACGCGGCCAGATCCTGGAGACCCTGTCCCGCATGCTCCACGGGCGCGATGTCTGGTCCGAGCGGTTCGCCACGTCCCAGCTCGCGAAGGAGATCGGCCATGAGGTGGGCGACGCCAAGGTGGAGGCGCACGCGCTGATCAACCTCGCCTGGGCCCATTTCGGCTTTTCCGAGGTCGAGGCCCAGATGGAGGCGTTCGCGGAGGCACGCAGGATCGCCCACCGCGACGAGGTGGCGTACAACGTGTTGATGCGCTGCGCGATCTCGGAGTCCGACGCGCTGGAGGGGGCGGGGTGGCACGAGCGGGCCGCGCAGGTGGCCCGCGACGGGATCGAGGAGGCCGGGCTGTACGGCCTGGCGCGCACCTCGGGCACGTTCCTGTCGATCAACCTGGCCGAGCCGCTGGTGTCCCTCGGGAGATGGGACGAGGCGCTCGAGGTGATCGAGCACGCGCTCGACCTCGCACCGCCCGCGCCTTACCGGGCCAGCCTGCAGGGGTTCGCCACCGACATCGCGCTGGCGCGCGGGGAGCTCGATCGGGCGGAAGAGCTGCTGGGCTGGTCGCGGAGCGTGCTGTCTCGCGGCACCTTCCGCGATCAGACGGTCTTGCCGCATCTGTGCAGGGAGGTGCGGCTGCTCCAGGCGCGCGGGCAACTGGACGCGGCGATGCAGGCGGCTGCTCAGGCCATGGAGGAGCGCGACCTGCTGGAGAGTCCCCGTTACTCCTGGCCTGTGCTGATGACCGTCGCCTCCATGCTCGCCTCCGTAGTGCCGCAGCCCGGGCGCGCCGCGCCGCCTGGCCAGCTCGGCGCGTCACTCATGGCTCGGCTCCGGGAGCTGGGGCAGGAGCTCGAGACCGACGGCGATCTCCAGCAGGCGCACCGCCTGACGTTCACGGCGCTGATGGGTCCCGAGCAGCCGTTGGGCGACGGCGCCGTCGATCTGGCCGCGTGGCAGTTCAAGGCGTGGGACCTGGCGGTGAGTGCGTGGGCGGCGCTGCGGCAGCCGTACGCCGAGGCACAATGCCTGGTGGGCGCGGCTCAGGCGGCGCTGGCGTCCGGGGATCGGCAGGAG
>NZ_JBFAMX010001147.1:0-1675 GCF_040659615.1 Nonomuraea sp. NPDC049784 | reverse complement strand
GCCGACCCGGGGTTCCGCGGCGACGAACGGGACACCGAGCCCGCAGCCCATCGACATGCCCCGATAGCCCACCGGACCCTCGCCGACGTGGTCGAGTTGCTGGACCGCGGTCAGGACCGCCTGCCATTCCGCGACGGTCTGCCCGGTCAGGAGAGTGTGCATGGCGGCGACCAGCGCAGCCGTATCCTCGCCTGCGGCCATACGGGCGCGGTTCTCGGTCGCGATCCGGTTGAACTCCTCGCTCTTCGGCCGCTCACCGTGATTGGGCACGTCGATCGCGGCGACCGCGAAACCGCCCTCTGCGACGAAGCGGCGCGCGCCGGCCAGGATGCCGGGGGCCTTCTTGTGTTGGCCGCCGCCGTGTCCCATCAGGATCAGGGGACGAGTGCCGATGGCGTCTTCCGGCGTCCACAGCACACCGGGGATCTCGCCGAGGGTGAAGAGCTGTTCGGTGACGCCGTCCGACGACGTCTGGGAGGTGAAGCGCATAGCGTTTCAAGCCTTTCGGGATGCCTTCTGCGGGCGCTCCCTAGACCATGCAAGGGAGGGAGCCCCGACCTGTCACAGCGTTGATCGGTCTCACCTCCTCGAGTTCGCAGCGGTGCACGGCGCCGCCGAACGTATCACAGAGGGCATCACTCGCGTATCGCCAGGCTTTGCCTGACGCGGTGCTAGCTCGACTGGCCGTACGCGGCGAGCTTGGCGGCCAGCGCCACCCTGGAGCCGATCCCGAGCTTGGTGTAGATCTTGCCGATGTGGTACTCGACGGTCTTGACGCTGATGAGCAGCTCCCTGGCGATCTGCCGGTTCGTCAGCCCGCCGGCCACGAGCGTGGCGGTCCTGAGCTCCTGAGGCGTGAGCCCGAGCCGTACCGTGGCCGGGGGTTCCAGCCCGCAGGCCTCCAGCTCGTGCGCGCAGCGGTCCATGAGAGGCCGCGCACCCAGCCGTTCGAAGATGGCGCGGGCGGCGCCGAGCCGTTCAGCGGCCGCTTTGCGCCGGCCCGTGCGGCGCAGCAGCCTGCCGAGGTCGAGCAGCACGCGGGCCTCCTCCAGCGGGCACGCCCCTTCCACCAGCGCGAGTGCGCGGGCAAAGCTCTCCTCCGCCTCCCCTGGAACGTTCCTGGCGGCGAGCAGCAGCCCGCCGAGCCTGAGCCGCTCCCCCTGCCTGCGCGGCCCGGCCCGCCGCCCCAGGCCGGTCTCGTCGTACGCTGCCAGCGTCCGCTCCGCCTCCTCCAGCCGCCCGTCGGCCACCAGCGCCTCGATCCGCCCGGGGTGCGGGTCAGGCACGAACACGTCCCCCACCCAGCCCGACCACGGGTCCCGCCCGGCCACGTCACCTGCGCGGCCCGGCTCGAGCGCCGCCACGCCACGCGGCAGGCCCGGATCCGGCCTGGCCGCCTCACCCGCGCGACCACGCCCCTTCCCAGCCGCGCCGCCCATTCGGCGCTGCCGCGGGTCCGAGGGGGGCGCGGCGTCCGTACCCGGAGGGATGGGCTCGGCGCCGAGGAAGGCCAGGGCCAGGTTCGCCTGCCGCTCGCCCATCGCGTGGCGCAGGCGGCGGGCGGTGGCGCGGGCGGCGGTGGCGTGCGCGAGTGCTCGCTCGTGCTCGCCACGAGCCGCCAGCGGGGCCACGCACGCCACCTCCAGGCACGGCAGCAGCCACCGCTGACCGAGCG
>NZ_JBFAMX010001146.1:0-1678 GCF_040659615.1 Nonomuraea sp. NPDC049784 | reverse complement strand
CGCGCCGAACAAGTTCGCCGCCCAGGCCTCCTGCGACGACCTGGTACGCGCATCGGCCGCGTTGCGTGCCCTGGCCGTGCCGCTGTTCAAGTTCGCCAACGACCTGCGCTGGCTCGGCTCCGGGCCGCGTACCGGCCTGCGCGAGCTGATCCTGCCGGCCAACGAGCCGGGCTCCTCCATCATGCCGGGCAAGGTCAACCCGACACAGGCCGAGGCCATGCTGATGGTCGCCATCCAGGTGGCAGGCAACGACACCGCCGTCTCGATGGCCGGCTCCGAGGGCAACTTCGAGCTGAACGCCTTCCGCCCGGTCATCATCAAGAACGTCCTGCACTCGGCGCGCATCCTGGCCGACATGATGGACCACTTCCGCACGTACCTGGTCGAAGGCGCCCGGCTGAACACCGAGACGCTGCACCACAACATCGACCACTCGATCATGATGGTGACCGCGCTCAGCCCCGTCCTCGGCTACGACCAGGCCGCCCGCATCGCCCACTACGCCCTCGACAAGGGCCTGGCACTCAAGGACGCCGCACTCCAATGCGGCGTCGCCGAGGACCTCTATGACAAGATCGTTAATCCTGAACGCCTTACCCAGCCCGGCGTGCCCAGCCCGGACGGCGGCACCCGCCGCTGAAGAACCACCTGCGCCGCCGGCCGAGCCTCACCGGTGGAGCCGGCGCGCCGTACACGGAGCTCACCGCCGGTCAAGATGACGCCGGACAATGGCCGCGATCGTGTTCGTGGCGTCGACCAGGCTGTCGGTGATGGCCACGCACCGAGGGTCGAGCGCGGCCGACGGGGGGCGCAGGGCTGCCTGGAGCCGGCGGAGCGGGGGAAGGTCGCCGGGCGGTCGCAGGGATCTGAGCGCCTCGGCAAGCGAGTCCAGGGTCGTGCCGAGCGCGGCGGCCAGGGCGTCCAGCCGCCGGGCGTCGTCGTGGCTTCGCGCGCCTTCCTGGCCGGCGGCGGTGGCCTGCTGGAGGACGAAGGTGTGCAGGGAGAGCTCGGTATGCGCCAGGCGGGTCACCGCGGCGGCCAGGGACTGGGCGACAGTGGAGGTCAGCGGCGGGTGCGGCGGCTCGTCGGCCAGCCGGGCGGTGGCCGCCTCGGCATCGGTGCGGGCGCGGCGGGCAGTGGCCTGCAGACTCCGGAGCCGAGCCGGGTCGGCCTGCTCCGGATGGGCGCACTGGTGCAGCAGCGCGGTCATGTACCGGCCGTGGGCCGCGACGAGCCGGGCGAACGTTTCCTGTGCGGTGAGACCCTGCCCGCTGGGCCACGCCCAGTAGGCGATGAGAGCGATCGCCGCGCCGATGGCGGTGTCGGCCAGGCGCGCGGTGGCTGAGGTGGCTCCCGGGACACCGAGGATGTCGAGCAGGATCACGATGTAGATGGTGAGGAAGGTGCTGAACAGCAGGTAGTTCACGTCGAACAGGGCATAGGCCGCCGTGATGGTGATGGTGGCCGCGACGATCAGACCGAACGGGTCTGAGTGGGTCAGGTTGGCGAGCGCGGCGCCGAGGCCTGCTCCGGCGGCCGTTCCGGCCGCTCTTCGGATGCCACGCTCGACCGTCGAGGTGAAGTCCGGTTTGAGCACCAGGAAGATGGTCAGCACCACCCAGCGGCCCTCGAACAGGCCGGTGGCCTGGACCATCAGCTCGGCGAGCCCGGCGGCCAC
>NZ_JBFAMX010001145.1:0-1680 GCF_040659615.1 Nonomuraea sp. NPDC049784 | reverse complement strand
GACGGCGGCGGGGACTTCGTTGACGTTGCCCGCGTGGCCCGTTTGCGGTCGAGCCACTCGTCGAGTGCCCGCTCCACGTCCTCCTCGAACTGCCCGTGGTTGGAGCGGCTGCCGTGCTCGACCATCAGGACGCGGTCGGCGGACTTGGTGTTGAGGTGGTGCAGCAGGTACGAGCGGGACTTCGGCTCGCCCGCGACCAGGATGAGCTCCGCGCCGATGCGGCGCACCTGCTCGTCGATCTCGTGGGCGACGGCCACGGCGTTCTTCTCCCAGGTCTCGTCCACCGCCCGCTCGTACCGCTTCTGCGACCAGCCGCCCTGCGCGGTCTTCTGCAGCGGCCAGTCGGCCGCCTCCACGACGGCCTTGCGCGGCGACCCGCCGCCGAACGCCGTCAGCTCGGCCCCGGCGTGGTCCACGATGACCCGGATGTGCGGGATGTTCTCGCCGCGCATCATGAGCATGGGCGTGACGTGCGGCAACGGCGACCACCTGCCCAGATCGTACGGCGCCCGGGCAAGCGCCTCGGACAGCACCACGTCGCCGTGCGTGCCGAACATCGCCCGTCCGGGGGCGGGCCGCCAGGCCTCCTCTTCCAGCGCCTCCAGGGTGGCCTTGTCGGCCTCGTCCTCGAGCGTGTCGCGCACGCCGCGCCAGTGGGCCTCCCGCTCAGTCCCCGTGTACGCGCCGAAGTAGACGGACGCGTACGGGCCGCGCCGCTCGTACAGCGGTCGGATGAAGTCGAGCCGCACCGTTCACCACCTCCGCTTCTCGACGCCGAGACCGAGGGCCTTGGCCACGTCGGCCACGTTCGAGTACCGGCGGTCGGGGAGGGATCGCACCATGTCCGCCACCCGGTCCGGTGCGCCCGCGTTCTCCGCGTGCCCCACCAGATCGTCCTTGGACGCGGGCCAATGAGCGTCGCTCAACCATTTCGCGAGGTCGCTGCGGACGTCGACGCCCTGCTGGAGTTGCTGCATAGTTCCCTCACTCCTCTCAATTGCGCCCCTACCCCCGCTTTCGTTGGCAAACATCGCGACTGTGTACCCTGCCGAGCGTGTTCGACGCTGACGTGAGCATCGCCACCGAACGGCTTACGCTCCGGCCGTTCGGCCCGCAGGACACCGCCAGGATCCGGTCCATCGTGCGGTCCGGCACCCGTTTCCTCCCGCCCGGCGCGCCCGCCAAGCCGTCCGGCGTCGACCAGTGGCTGTCGAGCGGCGTGCACGAGCTGCGCCGCTCCGGCCAGGGCCTGCACCTGGCCATGACCGACGAGGAAGGGCTCATCGTGGGCGCGATCAGCCTGTTCAAGACCTCGTGGAGCGCGGGTACGACCGAGGTCGGGTACGGCGTGCACCCCCTCTACCGGGGGCGCGGCTTCGCCACGGAGGCCGTGCGCGGGCTGGTGAGCTGGGTGTTCAAGTCCACCCGGCTGCGCAGGATCGACCTGACCGCCAACCTGGACAACCTCGCCTCGCTCCGCGTGGCGCTGAAAGCCGGCTTCACCTGGGAGGGCGTGCTGCGCGACGCGGTGCTGGACGAGGACGGGACGCACGACCTGGTCGTCTTCGGCCTGCTGCGCGAGGACAGCCGCAGGCCGTCCGTCGCCCTGCCCAGGACGGAACTGCGTACCCAGAGGCTGCTGTTGCGGGCGCCGTCCCTCGCGGACGTGCCGGACCTGGC
>NZ_JBFAMX010001144.1:0-1681 GCF_040659615.1 Nonomuraea sp. NPDC049784 | reverse complement strand
GGCCGAGTGGCCGACGGCTGGATCCCCGGCCACTCGGCCGGTGGCGGCCAGGGATTTCGGGCCGACCGATCCGGTCCACACGGGAGGCGCGGCGACGGGAGCGGGCTCGATCTGGTGCACCTGGTAGTGGTTGCCCTGGTAGGTGACGGGAGGGCCGCCGCCCGACAGCAGCTTGACCAGGACGATCGCCTCCTCGAAGGCGTCCACGGCATCGCCGGGCGTCAGCCGCGGCACTCCCATGTCGGCGATGCGGTCCCACAGCCCGCCCGCGCCCATGCCGAGCACGATCCGGCCGCCCGACAGCGCCGACAGCGACGCCACTGTCCTGGCCAGCATGGGAGCGGGCCGGGTCGGCAGGTTGGTGACGTTGGCGAAGCCGACGATGTGCTGCGTACGCCCGAGGATGAAGCCGAGCGCGGCGTAGGCGTCCAGGCGACCGCCGATGTAGGGATGGTCTGACAATGTGAAGATGTCAAGCCCGTCCCGGTCGGCCTGCTGGGCCATGTGCAACAGCTCAGGTATGTCGTCAATGCCGGAATGCGCGCCAAAACCGAAGACGACGTTATGTGCGGACAATGCTCTGCCTTTCCATGCAACTTTCCGTACAAATGGAGATATTCACCAGGCGTACGCTTCCGGCGCGGGCTTGGCGCCGTTCGGGCCGGGCGGCGGGAACAGCTTGTCCAGCCTGGCCAGCGTGCCCTCGTCCAGGGTGATCGCCAGCGCGCGGAGCGAGCCGTCGAGCTGCTCAACCGTACGCGGCCCGATGATCGGTCCGGTCACGCCGTCCTGCGCGAGCAACCAGGCCAGCCCGACGTCGGCGGGGTCCTCGCCGATGCCGGCACACATCTTCTCGTACGCCTCGATCGTTTCCCGGTGCTTTGCGAGAGTGTGGGCCGATCGCCCGGAGTCGCCGCGAGAGGCGCCACCCTCCGTCTGCTTGCGCAGGACGCCGCCGAGCACTCCCCCGTGCAGCGGCGACCACGGGATCAGGCCCAGCCCGTAGTGCCGCGCCGCGGGCAGCACCTCCAGCTCGGCCCAGCGGTTCATCAGGTTATAGATGGACTGCTCGGCGACCAGGCCGAGCATATGCCGCGCACGCGCCGCCTCCTGTGCCTGGGCCAGGTGCCAGCCGGCGAAGTTGGACGAACCGAAGTAGAGCACCTTGCCCTGCTGTCGCAGGACGCTGAAGGCCTCCCAGATCTCCTCCCACGGAGTGCTCCTGTCGATGTGGTGCATCTGGTACACGTCGATGTGGTCGGTGCCCATCCGCTGGAGCGAGGCGTCGCACGCGCGCCTGATGTGCAGCGCGGACAGGCGGCTGTCGTTGGGCCACGCGCCCGTCGGGAGGTAGAGCTTGGTGGCCAGGACGGTCCTGTCGCGCCTGCCTCCCCCGGTGGCGAACCACCGGCCGATGATCTGCTCGGTGCGGCCTTCGCCGTACACGTTGGCGGTGTCGAAGAAGTTGATGCCGTGCTCGTGCGCACGGTTCATGATCGTGTGGCTGTCGTGTTCGGACGTTTCCGTCCCGAAGTTCATTGTGCCCAGGACGAGCCGGGACACCGAGAGGCCGCTGCGGCCCAGCTGGGTGTAGTCCATGTCAGGCGGCGCCGAACTGCTCGGTGAAGCGGCCGGTGAACAGGTCCGCGCCCTTGTACGCCGAGACCGTCTCGGCCGGGAC
>NZ_JBFAMX010001143.1:0-1688 GCF_040659615.1 Nonomuraea sp. NPDC049784 | reverse complement strand
GTCTTCGCGGCGGGCGCCGGGCCCGGCAGCGGCGCGGCCCGCAAGGATACCGTGGACCGGGCCGCGTCCGTGCTGCTGGCGGATGCGGCGGAGCGGGCCGGCGTGCGGAGGTTCATCCAGATCTCCTCCATGGGGGCGGGCAAGCCACCGAGGGGCGGCGACGAGGTGTGGGCCGCGTACATCGAGGCCAAGACCGAGGCCGAGGAGGACCTGCGGGCCCGCGACCTCGACTGGACGATCCTGAGACCGGGGAGACTGACCGACGAGCCCGGCACGGGCCTGGTCCGGCTGTCCCCCGAGGTCCCGCCGGGGTCGGTGCCGCGTGACGACGTGGCCGCCCTCATCGTCGCACTGCTCGAAGCCCCCAGTACGGCCCGCCAGATCCTGGAACTCGTCTCCGGCGAAACGCCCATCGCCGACCTTGTTGCGAGAGAGTGATACTTGTGACTGAATATCGCGTACTTGGACGTACTGGACTAAAGGTGAGCCCGCTCTGCCTGGGGGCGATGATGTTCGGCGGGTGGGGTGAGTCCGACCCCGGACAATCGGCCAAGATCATCGACCGCGCGCTCGACGCCGGCATCAACTTCATCGACACCGCCGACGTCTACACTCAGGGCCAGTCGGAGGAGTTCGTCGGGCAGGCGCTGGCCAAGTCGGGCAAGCGCGACGACGTGGTGCTGGCCACCAAGGTCCACGGCGCCATGGGGGAGGGCCCCAACCAGCGGGGCAACTCCCGCCGCTGGATCATCCAGGAGGTCGAGAACAGCCTGCGCCGCCTCGGCACCGACTGGATCGACCTCTACCAGATCCACCGGCCCGACCCGGACACCGACGTCGAGGAGACCCTCGGCGCGCTCACCGACCTCGTGCGCCAGGGCAAGGTCCGCTACATCGGCAGCTCCACCTTCCCCGCGCACCAGATTGTCGAGGCCCAGTGGGCGTCGGAGCGGCGCTCGCTCGAGCGGTTCGTGTGCGAGCAGCCGCCG
The DNA here is from genome assembly GCF_040659615.1 of Nonomuraea sp. NPDC049784. Lineage (NCBI taxonomy): Bacteria > Bacillati > Actinomycetota > Actinomycetes > Streptosporangiales > Streptosporangiaceae > Nonomuraea > Nonomuraea sp. NPDC049784. Next base: position 699 of record NZ_JBFAMX010001143.1, on the reverse strand, counting down.
TACTCGCTGCTCGTGCGCGGCATCGAGAGCGACGTGCTGCCCGTGGCGCAGAAGTACGGCATGGGCACCATCGTGTGGAGCCCGCTCGCCGGCGGCTGGCTGAGCGGCCGCTACCGCAAGGGGCAGGACCTGCCGCAGACGCGCAGGGCGCAGCGGCTGCCCGACCGGTACGACATGACGCAGGAGGTCAACCAGCGCAAGCTGGACGCGGTCGAGCAGCTCGCCGTGCTGGCCGAGGAGGCCGGCATCACGCTGGTCGAGCTGGCGATCGCGTTCACGATCAGGCACCCGGGGGTGACCTCGGCCATCATCGGGCCGCGCACCATGGAGCACCTGGAGGGCCAGCTCACGGCCGCCGACGTGCGCTTGCCGGACGACGTGCTGGACCGCATCGACCAGATCGTCCCGCCCGGCGTCACGATCAACCCGGCCGATCGGGGGTGGCAGCCGCCGGAGCTCGCCGACGCGAATCTCCGCCGACGTCCGTGATCTGATGCTTTGCCGATTGCTGGGGTGTGGCTTCCGGCATATGCGGTAGGGGGCCCCTGAGGTAAGGGGGGACCTTCGATGTCGTTCTTTGGCGGTGACCCGTTCAGAGGGTTCGAGGAGCTCACGGGCCGGGTGTTCGGCGGCATGGAGGCTTGGCCGCCGGCCCGGCCCAGTGTGCAGCGCGTGGATGTGGGGCGGCTGCTGTCCGCC
>NZ_JBFAMX010001142.1:0-1691 GCF_040659615.1 Nonomuraea sp. NPDC049784 | reverse complement strand
CGCCTCGACCGTGGCCGGGCGGCTGATCTGGGAGGCCGAGGTCGAGGCGATCGGATGCTCGGCGATCTGCTCGCGCCAGGTGGCGTACGGCTGCGCGGTCTCGCCGGCGAAGCCCGCCTCCAGCGCGGTGACCAGGGTCGTCACCTGCCGCTGCACCTGCTTGACCAGCTCGCGCAGCCGCTTGACCTCGTCGGGATGCTCCTTGCGCAACGCCGCGGGCACGCTCTTGAGCGGCCGGTCCCCGTGCCACCAGGACAGCCCGAACGAGCCGTCCTCACCGGCCGCGACGACCGCCCGGTGCTCGCCGATCGGCACCTCCAGCCGCCCGCCCGGCCCGAAGCCGAGATCCGGCATGCGGAAGGCCACCTCGACCCGGTCCGCGAGCCCCGGCTCGGCCCGCCTGATCATCCGGTCGAGCTGCTTGACCACGCCGGCGTGCCGGGTGACCGCGCGGGCGGTGCGCAGCGCCGTGATCGCCTCCGGCGTCGGGAACCGTTCGACCGCCCGCGCCACCTCGTACAGCAGCGCCTGCGAGGGCAGGGTCTTGGCCGTCGTGGGCGCGACGGCGACCCGGGTCAGCAGGCCGCCGAGCAGCTCGGGCAACCACGGCTCGTCGCGGAACAGCGCCAGCCGCGCGGCCCGCCCGATCGCCGCTGTCTCCTTCGGTCCGAACGCCTTGTCCGCCCGGTACGGGATCTCGCCCGCGTGGATCTCCGCCAGCCGGCCGTCGGCGGCCTCGAGGGTCGAGCGGGCGAAGTCCACGTACGCCGGCATCGCGGCCAGCCGTTCCCAGACGTCGGGCAGCTCCGGCGGCGACCCGAACGACCCGGGCCCGATCTCGGCCAGCAGCGCCCTGCCCGCCGGGTCCAGGCCCATGACCAGCTCGAGCTCGGCCGCCGCCAGCGGCTCCCGCCGTTCTTCCATGATCTCCGCCATCTCGTCCATCCCGGCCAGGCCGGCCACGGCCAGGAACGCGTACGGGTGCTCGATCCGCTTCTCGCGGGCCATGAACTCGATCAGGGTGCGCGCCGGCGCCGCGAGGGCGGCCGTCGGGGCACCGCCGGGGCAGCGCAGCAGCGCGGCCGCCGCCAGGCACAGGTCGGCCCACTTACGGCGGGCCAGGCCGTCGACCAGGGCCTCGTACAGCGCCAGGCACGACTCGGGGGTGAAGGACGGCTGCCGCTCCCTGACCTGGTCCTCGACGGTGACCCTCATCGAGAACGCCGGGCCGCTGCCGGTCACGCGGTAGGCGAGGGGCAGCAGGTGGCCCAGGTCGGCCGCGCTCAGCCGGGCCCCGTCCGGCCACGGGTCGGGATGGCCGGCACCGGGCTCGGTCAGGTGGCGGTGGAGCTGCTGGGCCGTGGGGGAGAGCTGCATGCGGCGTTTCCTCGATCTGCCATGAGGACCGTTGATCCTCGCCTTCACCGCAGGAGAGTGCCGCACGCCACCGACAGAAACCAGACGCCGGCCACCATCGTGTTCAAATACTGGCGTGGGACATGTCCATAAGCGTCGCGCCCGTTCGTCGCTTTGGTGAAACGCCGTCGATTCGAGGAGCGCGCGATGAAGTACATGATGTTCGTCTGCACCGACACCGAGCCTGACACCGACAAGGAGAACCTGCCGGACATCGAGGCATGGGTGGCGGAGAACGACGCCCGCGGGCGGCGTGTGCGGGGCGCGGTGCTGAC
>NZ_JBFAMX010001141.1:0-1697 GCF_040659615.1 Nonomuraea sp. NPDC049784 | reverse complement strand
GGCGGCCCAGGCGTCGGGCAGGACGGCGAGCAGGAGGAGCGGCAGCAGCACCGGGTGCAGCACGCCCAGCACACCGGCGACGGCGATGAGCCCGATGGCGGCGGTGAGCACGTCGATCGCGGAGGTGACCACGGTCGAGGCGACGTACATGCCGCGCGAGGTGGCGCGTTCGAGGGCGTCGTGGAAGTCGGGATCGTCGAAGGCGACCAGCGGAACCTCGCTGGTCTGGCGGTAGAGCTCCTCCTCGCTCAGCCGGGAGATCTGCGGGTTGAGACGGGACTGAGCCCACCCCGCGCCCGCCTGCAACGTGGCGCGCATCGCGGCGGCCGCGGCGACCAGGGCGAGGCTCGGCAGCGCAGCCTGGACCCGGCCGAGGGTCGGCCCGGCGGTGAACAGCGCGGTGAGCACGCCCGTCGTGGCCAGCAGCCCGAAGGCGGTGAAGACGCCGCCGAGCAGGTTGAGAATGACCGCGCACAGGGTGTCGCGGGGACTGGCCTGCCAGGCTACGCCCATGGCCTGGCGGATAAGCGAGGGCAGGCGTCTGGCGATCGTGAGGAAGCGGACTTCGGCCATCTTGTCGGCGTGGCCGTACCAATCGGAGATCGTGATCTCGCCCATGTCCAGGGCCTCTTCTGCCATGACGAAGAGTATGGGCATGGTGACTGACAGTTTCTGCCGGGCGTCCCCTCTCAGATCACTTTGATCATCACGCGATACCCGTCGCCGCCGTCAGCGAAAGCGACCGTCGTGCCTGCGACGGCCAAGATCACCGACTCCCGTGACGCCACCAGGTGGTAGCCGCGGATGCGGTACCACCGCAGGCGCGGCGCGTCATCGTGGCGGACTTTGACGTAGACGAGCTTGCCGCCCCGGTCCCGCACGAGGTCCTCGGCGGCCGCCAACAAGGAGCTGCCGATCCCATGGCGGCGGGCTTGGGCTGTGACGGCGAGCAGTTCGATCTCGGCCACTGCCTGTGCCAAGCGCTGCTGAACCTGCTTTCCCTGATCGGCGCAGTCGTCGATGAGCCGGATGGGCGGACACAGGTACAGCATCCCGAGCACCTGGCCAGAGTCGACGTCCGGGCAAGCGACGAAGACCAGACCTTCGCCGTGGGGCAGCGGGACCTGACCGCCGAGTTCGTCGATCGCCACGGCGAACGGGCCAGGCGCAGGGCCGGCGCCGGTGGCATCGCCCAGGGCAATGGCGGCCAGCGTCTCAGCGGCGTGGCCGTCGCCGTGGCGGGCCGCGCGGATGTGGACCATGTCAGGCAACTCCAGAGAATGGGCGCGGCCCTGGCACCAGCCGTTCGTCGGCCTCGCCCATCACCTTCGCCGCGACGGTGTTGCCCTCCCGGGAACTTCCTCAACGATCGCCAGCCGTCCCAACGGGAGAAAGGACCTCCCGCTGGCCAGGACATCGACTTTGATCGCACAGGGAGCCACACTTGATCAGCCGTTGAGCTGTCTGCGCGTAGGGTCCGGACATGCGTGCAGGCAACACCTGGACGGATGCGGCCACGACCGTAGCCGGCGGCGCTGGACGACGGTGGGCAGTCAGGCTCTGGACCGGCCGGCGGCTGGCATGTCAGGCGGCATCAAGCCTGATGGCCACGCTTGCCCGGCTTCGGGCGGACATGCGCGAGGCTACGACGAGCGCCGAACGCGGCATCGCGGTCGCCCGATGGCGATCACGATGGA
>NZ_JBFAMX010001140.1:0-1702 GCF_040659615.1 Nonomuraea sp. NPDC049784 | reverse complement strand
AGCCTGAATCCACGGCGTGATTCCTGTTGATCGTTTTCTGGTCCAATTCCTCCACGAGGAACGATTCCCCAGGCAGAGGGGCTGTTTTCGGGTGTGGGAGGACCGCCGTGCTCGGGTCGCGGCTCGTCCGGTGCGTCTGGGGGATTGGGTGTGCGCGGTGGCGCGGGTGACCGTGAGGGTCGTCGGCAGGGCGTGACCTGGGGGTTTCGGTTAGTCAGGCCGTTCGTCCGGTGGGCGGGCCGTGCGTGGCGGTGAAGGCGTTGATCCAGGCGGGCTGCCAGCGCCATCCGGCGGGCAGGTGTAGGACCAGGTGGCCGCGTCTGTGCCGGGCCAGCCGAGCGGGCACGCTGATCAGGTGGCGGCGCAGGGTAGCGCCGCGGGCGCGGGAGTGGAAGGCCGAGGCCAGGCAGCCCAGGCCGCGCAGCAGGTTATGGGTGATCGCCGCGCAGGTGAGCCACGCGGCGTTGGCCGCGAAGTGCCCCGAGGGTAGGTGAGCGAGCGATCCGTTGATCAAATCGGCGTTGATCTGCTCTTGGACCGCGTGGTCACGATGGTGCTCCTCGGCCTGCACCAATGCGTACGGACTGTCGGTGAAGATCGGGTAGTAGCGGTAGGTGGGGAACAACTCGCCCTGGCCCTGCCTGGCGGGCTTGTCGAGTCTTTTGACCCGCCGCACGATCAGCCGGGCGGTCACCTGCTTGCTTTTCCTGCTGGTGAAGGCGGTGGAAGACGTTTCGGCGACCTCGGCGTCGGAGACCCATCCGCCGGCTTGCTCATCGAGAATCGCCCGGGGGTACTTGATCGGCTTCCAGGCGGCGTCGTCGATGGTGGCGATCATCGCCTTTACCTTGGGATCCAGCTTGGCGGTGACCGAGAAGCGGACATCCTGGGTGCGGCAGGCGGCGACCACGTCGGCGCTGTAGAAGGCCGAGTCGCCGCGCAGCACCAGCGTGCCCGAGCAGCCCGCCGCCCGCGCCGTGGTGATCGATTCGCTGACCAGGGAGGCCGCGCCGCGGCCCGACCCGCAGGTGCCGCCGCGCAGCCGGCTGGCTGCTATCACCGGCGCCGCCAACGGCGTGGACAGGGTGACGGCCAGCACGTTCAGCCCTCGGACCAGCACGCTCTTGCCTTGGATCTTGGTGTGGCCGAAGCCGGAGCCCTGCTTGGCGTAGCCGTAAGTGCGCCGCTGCATCGAATCGACGTCGAGGAAGGCCAGCACGTCAGCGCCGGGCAGCAGCGGGGTGTGGATGGCCAGCGCGGCGAGCAGTTCGCGTGCGATCTTGTCGAGTTGGCGGACGTTGCCCCAGGTGAACGCCCGCAGGAACGATCCCAGCGTGGACGGCGCGCGGATACCGGTGAACATCTTGTCCATCCCGCCGTGCCGCAGCAGGTCCAGGTCGTCGATGCTGTCGGCGCCGCAGGCCATCCCGGCCACGATCGAGGTCACCTTCGCGGGTGCGTTGACGCCGTCGGCGACGCCCAGGGCCAGGTGCTCGCCGACCAGGTGGTCCAGGCCGCACCGCTCGGCCAGCCGCAGTGCCGGGGCCAGTCCGGCGTAGGAGATCACGTGCTCGTCATCGAAGATCGCCTGCGTATGGCTGGCGGCGTGGGAGAATCGCACTTACGAGGTGTCCTTTGGAACCGGCGGTTGGAAGCGTGAAGAACTCCCATCCTCCCAGCTCAAGGGGCACCTCACTTGATT
>NZ_JBFAMX010001139.1:0-1702 GCF_040659615.1 Nonomuraea sp. NPDC049784 | reverse complement strand
AGTGGCCTTGCCTGGAAGTCTCTCGGGGGTTGACTTTCGGATCTGGTGTGGTCAGTCCGTGAGGGGGGTCACGTAGAGGTCGCAGGCCAGGTCGAGGGCTTCCTGTGGGGTGCCGATGAACCAGGGGGTGGGTTGGTACTTGCCGTTGCTGGGGGTATGGATCGCCAGTCCCCAGTAGTGAGCCGAGCCGCTGTAGCGCAGCCGCATCAACGGCAGCCGGGCGCTGTCGGCCAGTTCACCTTCGACGTAGGCGAACTGGCCGTGATAGCGGACATCCACTCTGCTCAGCTGCGGCCAGTTCTCCTTGGCATGCAGCCACAGCCGCTGCGCCAGGGACGTCTTGGTGGAGGCGGGGATCGTCGGCACGAGGGCTATCCTGCCCGCTCGGCGTGTCAGATCACCACAAGCTGATCATGATCGGGCAAGGTCGGCGGGTCACCATGTGGATCTCTCGCAGAAAGCCCCCGAGTGCCCCGCTGCCGCGCCCGTCAGATCATCTTGACCGCCACCGAACGGCGGCGGCTCAAGCAGCTCGCCCACTCCCATTCGGCCCCGTATCAGCTGGTGATCCGCGTCAGGATCGTGCTGGATGCCGCCCACGGCCACTCCAACAACGCCATCGCGCGCCGGCACGGGGTGAGCGTGGACACGGTCCGCCTGTGGCGGGGCCGCTACGACAGCGAGCAAGGCATGGAAAGCCTGACCGACCGGCACCGGCCGGGACGCCCGCCGCGTATCACTGCGCTCCAGCGGGCTCAGATCACGGCACTGGCCTGCCAGTTACCGGCCAAGACCGGGACTCCGCTGTCGCGGTGGAGCAGTAGCGAACTGGCCCGCGAAGCCGTCGCCCGCGGCCTGACAGCGACGATCTCGGCCTCCACGGTGCGCCGGATCCTGGCCGAGGACACACTCAAGCCCTGGCAACACCGGTCGTGGATCTTCATCCGTGACCCGGCCTTCGCCGTCAAGGCCGCCCGCGTGCTGGAGTTGTACGCCCGCACCTGGGACGGCGTCCCGCTCGGCGACGACGAGTATGTCATCAGCGCCGATGAGAAGACCTCCATCCAGGCCCGCTGCCGCTGCCACCCCACGCTGCCGCCCGGCAGATCGCGGATGATGCGCCTCAACCACGACTACGACCGCGGCGGCGCGCTGGCCTACCTGGCCGCCTACGACGCCCACCGCGCCCACGTCTTCGGCCGCTGCTCGCCCAAGACCGGCATCGTCCCGTTCATGGACCTGGTCGAACAGGTCATGACCCAGCAGCCCTACGCCTCGGCCAAACGGGTGTTCTGGATCGTCGACAACGGCTCCTCCCATCGCGGCAAGGCCGCCGCCGACCGGCTCACCGCGCGGTTTCCTAACGCGGTGATGGTGCACACTCCCGTGCACGCGTCCTGGCTGAATCAAGTGGAGATCTTTTTCTCCATCGTGCAGCGCAAGGTCGTCACACCCAACGACTTCACCAGCCTTGACCAGGTCGAAGACCGGCTGATCGCCTTCGAGCGTCGTTACAACGAGACCGCCCGGCCCTTCAGATGGAAGTTCACCCCGGCCGATCTCGAGGACCTGCTGGCCCGGATCGAGCGACACGAACAGAAAGAGTCGAACTCCCAGCAGCCCGCCGGCTGCGACCATCAGCCTGCCGTACTCGACGCAGCCGCGTAACCCCCGAGAGATTTACGCAGATGACCACTTAGCC
>NZ_JBFAMX010001138.1:0-1704 GCF_040659615.1 Nonomuraea sp. NPDC049784 | reverse complement strand
CGCCTGCCGGGCCAGCTCGGCCGCCGGCCCCACTGCGGCGATCACGCCGTCGCTCACCAGCACGGCCTCGGCCCGTACGCCTTCCGGGGTGAAGACGCGGCCTCCTCGGAAGAGGATGTTCATGGGGTTCCTTCCTCAGTGGTGGATCCGGCTCGCGCACGCCGAGCCCGCCGTCCATCTTCCCGCCCCAGGCCGGTGACCTGCGACAAGCGGGTTGTGCTTGGCTCTGGCGGGCGGCCGGTGGCGGCCCGGGATCCGCGGCCTGAGGGGCGTGCGGATTTCCGTGCCATGGGTGCACGGGTGGGCGTGACCAGCGGGCCGACTTCTGCTGCTGCGGCTGGTGGCTGGTTGCGGCGGCCGGTGGGGGCTGAAGGGGTGCGGGGCCAGGAATGGAGCGGGCGGGTCGCGCAAGCCTCGCAAATCATGGCATAAGCGCACATGCCTCGTGATTAGGGGCAAAAGAAACGGTGAGGCCACTGCCGTGTAGCAGTCGCGTAACAAGCCCCCCGCATGCTGGAAGAGCAACGGAGGGGAGCACTTCATGGGATTCATGCGCATCCGCGCCACGGTGGACGAACGACCCGGGCGCCTCGCCTCGCTGACGGCCGCCCTGGCCGCGCGCGGCGGTAACATCCTCGGCCTGTCTGTCCAGCCCGACACCGGCGGCACCGTCGACGAGTTCGTCGCCGAAGTCCCTGCTTCCGCCGAAGACGTCGCCGCGGCGCTCGAGGCCGCCGGAGGCCGCCGCGTCCACGTCGTCCCCGCGGCTGCTCACGAGCTGGCCGACGAGACCACCCGCGCTCTGCTCCTGGCCCTCAGGCTGCGCGCCCAACCGTGGCGCCTGCCCGAGTTCCTCGCCGAACTGCTGCGGGCCGACTCCGCTCGCTGGACCTATGGTGATCACGTGAGTGATCTGCCCGACCCCCACCGGCTTCTCGTGGCCGTCGCACCCAAGCGCGCGATCCAACTGCGCCGCGGCCACCTGCCCTTCACGCTGACCGAGGCCGCCCGCGCCGCCGCCTTCATACGGCTCGCCCAGCCAGCAGTCGAGCCGACCACCGACGACCGCGCCCTGCGTCTGGCCGACGGCGCCGAAGTCCAGGTGCGCGCCCTGACGCCCGCCTTCCGCGAGGCCGTACGCGACCTGCACGACCGCTGCACCCCCGAGTCGCGTCGCTTCCGCTACTTCACCTCCATGCCGACCTTCCCGCCGCACATGTTCGACCGGCTGTGCGACCGCGACCGCGGCGAATCCGTCGTGGCCTGCCACGACGGCCAGGTCGTCGCCCTGGCGAACCTCATGTACTGCGCCGACCCGGGCGCCGCGGAGGTCGCCGTTCTCGTCGAGGACAGCTGGCAAGGCCGCGGCCTGGGCACCAAGCTCGCCCGAATCCTCATCGACATCGCCCGCGACCACGGATTCGCCGAGATTCGCGCCACCATGCTGTCCGACAACACTCGCATGCGCCGCCTCATGATCAGCCTCGGTGCGACGCTCGGCTACACCGACGACCCCGGCGTGATGGAGGCACGCCTGGCCACGGGCCGAGTCGTACCCGCCCCGAACGCCTGACAGACCGGGGCGCATGCCGCCGAGCCCGAACTCCACACGGACGAGCTCGCCGGCGATTCGTCCGCCTGGACGAAAGCCGCCACCGCGACCCCGGCGGCACCGGCCTCGGCTTGGCGATTTCCCGCGCTGCC
>NZ_JBFAMX010001137.1:0-1707 GCF_040659615.1 Nonomuraea sp. NPDC049784 | reverse complement strand
GGTGAACGCCGCGTACGCCTCGGCGGTGGTGTCCTCGTCCCAGCCGAGGAGCGCGTCCTGGGGTGCCATGATGCCTCACTTCGCAGGGATGGGTCCGCCCGGCGCAGCACGGGCGGGCCGGGGGTCAAAAGAGGGATGCCTGGACGGCGGCGCCGGGCGAGGTGAATGCACCGCCGAGGGTGATGCGGCGTCCCTTGAGCGTGCCGAGGTCCAGTAGGTAGCGAAGGTCGTTGTCGCTGTCCAACGCGACGAGGACCTGGGAGCCGATGCAGGAGAGCGGGGTGAAGCCGTGCTCGCCTTCGTCCATCTTGTGCGGGTACAGCGCCCGCGCGTCGCCGACATTGCGCAGTTGGTCGCCTTCGTCTGGCGGGGCCCAGGCTCCCAGGACGGTCGCGGTGCCGAGCTCGGCGAGCGTCTTGGCCGCGCGGTCGACAGTCTGGCGGTGGGCTTCTTCGACGGCGGGCAGGTCGGTGAGGTTGGCCAGGGCCTTGAGCTTGGCCGTTGCCCGGACGGTTTGCGGGATGCCCAGGTGGCGGGTGAGGGCCTCTTCGAGGTGGCGCACGGTGCGGCCGTCCGGGCTCATGGCCAGGTAGGTCGCGAACAGCGCTCCCTGTTCGTCGAGGCGGGAGCGCTTGCGCGGCTCGGCTGCGGTGCCGACCTTGGTGGTGCCGTCGGCGAAGGTTGCCGCGTACAGCCAGTGCGGCTGGGCCATGTACCGCTGGAGTGCTTCGGGGGCGTGGCCGCCGTGGTGGAACTGGTGGGCGAAGCGGAAGTCGTCCTGCCCCGCGCACCGGGCGCACTGCCCGCTCTGGACGGCCGGTGCGCGGTCGGGGCAAGCGAGGGCCTCAACGCGGACGGTGTCGGCGAATTGGTACCGGCCGGTGCACCACCGGCCGGTACTGGTCACGCGGAAGCCGAGGTGCCGGTTCATGAATTCGGCGTAGACCAGAGGTCCGCCGGGCAGCGGGGCGAGCAGCAGCCGGGGGTCCCCGGTGGCCCAGGTGATGCCGTGGCAGATGTACTCGCCGCTGTCGGGCAGGGGCACTGGCATGGTGCGTTCCTCGGGAGATGGGCCGGGCACGGTCAGACGGTGAGTTGGAGGCGGTCGGTGAGGGCGCCGGCCGCGGTCTTGAACACGGTGTCGGCGTCCATGCTGGTGACATCCAGGGACAGCCAGCCTTCGCATTCGCCCTGCTCTTGGAGCTGGGCGAGGACCGTGTTCTGGTAGCGGATGAAGTCCTCATCGCCGCTGCCGGAATGGCCAGTCTCCAAGGAGGTGAACTGTCCCTTGCGCCGCAGGGCTTCGCGGGCACCGATCCGCAGGAAGATCACCAGGTCTGGCGGGGCGAGGTGGGCGAAAACCTGTTCGGCGAGGTGGGTGGGAACGTCCGGGTTGACTGCGTAGCGGGCGAGGATCTTGTGGTGGGCGTTGTCGAGGATCACGTGGGTGCCGGCGGCGAGCGCGGGCCGGATCACGAGCTCGTCCTGGAGGGTGTACCAGGCGGCCAGCGCCAACAGCCAGTAGTGATCACTGCACGCCTGGGCGACGCGTGAGTCGCGGCGGTAGACCAGCGCGTTGAGGCGGTCGACGTAGGCGGACAGCTCCTCATCCATGGGGACTTCGGTGCTGTGCTTGCCGACGAGGATCGCCGGGTGGCCGGCGTCGTTGAGGGCCTGGTGCAGACGCGCGGCCAGGGTGGACTTGCC
>NZ_JBFAMX010001136.1:0-1710 GCF_040659615.1 Nonomuraea sp. NPDC049784 | reverse complement strand
CCTACGACGCTGACGGCAGCCGGGTCGCGGTCAAGGTGCTGCACGCGGCCGGCGATCGTGCGGTCCGTGACAGGTTCGTGAAGGAGACGACGGCCGCGCGGCGGGTGTCGTCGTTCTGCACGGCGCGCGTGCTGGCCGCGGATCTGGACGGGCGCAGGCCGTATCTGGTCTCGGAGTACGTGCCGGGGCCGAGCCTGGGTGCGGCCGTGCGGGACGGGCGCCGGTTCACTGGGGACGACCTGTTTCGGCTGGCGACGGCGGTGGCCACCGCGCTGACGGCGATCCACGACGCGGGGGTTGTGCACCGTGACCTCAAACCGGACAATGTGCTGCTCGGTCCTGACGGCCCGCGGGTGATCGACTTCGGTATCGCGCGCACGCTCGACATGTCGCTTACCAAGACGGGAGAGGTGTCGGGTACTCCGGCGTACATGGCGCCCGAGGTGTTCACGGGGGAGCGGGCGGGCGCGCCGGCCGACGTGTTCGCGTGGGGCGCGATCATGGTGTTCGCCGCCACGGGGCGCGAGCCGTTCGCCGCCGACAACCTGGGCGCCGTCATGCACCGGGTGCTGTCGCACCGGCCTGACCTGAGCGTGTTGCCGCCGCGGCTGGCCGCGCTGGTCGGGGCGGGCCTGGACAAGGACCCGGCGGCTCGGCCGGCGGCGCGTGACTTGCTGCTGGCGCTGGTCAGCGGGAACGGCTCGGACACCAGGGGGCTGCTGGCGGCGGGCAGCAGGACCGCCCGGGGCGTGCACGGGCGGGAGCAGGGCGATCCCGCGTTGGGGACGATCGCCGAGGACGCCTACGCGTCGCTGGGCCCCGAGGAGCGGGAGGTGGCGGCCGAGGTGTTCCTGCGGCTGGTGGCCGTCGGGGAGGATGGGCGCGAGGCCGGGCGGTCGGCCGGGTATGACGAGCTGTTCGAGGGGCGCCCTGAGCGGGAGTCGGCGGCGGTCAGGCGGGTGCTCGACGCGTTCTCGTACGTGATCGGCAACGGGCACGGCACGGTGTCCCTGTCGCGCCCGGGCCTGCTGCGGGCCTGGCCGCGGCTGCGCATGTGGGTGGACGCCGACCGTGACGGGCTGGCCATGCTGAACAGCGTCAACGCCGCCGCCCGCCACTGGGCCGAGAACGGCAGGCGCGATGCCGACGTGCTCCAGGGCAGCCGTCTGGAGCAGGCGCTGAGCTGGGCCGCGACCGGTCGCCGTCACGTCACGCTGACCCCGTTCGAACAAGACTTCCTGCGCGCCGGCACCGAGCTGACCAGACGGCGGGCCAGGCGCAGGACGCTGACCACGGTCGCGCTGGCCGGGCTGCTGGTGGTGTCGCTCGTGGTCGGCGGGCTGGCTGTCTGGCAGCGCCAGGAGACGGCGCGGCAACGCGACATCCTGGCCGCCAAGCAGGCGGCCGCCGAGGCGGACCGGCAGCGAACCATCGATCCGTCCCTGGCGATGCTGCTCAGCGTGGCGGCCTGGCGGATCTCGCCGGCGCAGCCGGAGGCCCGCTCCAGCCTGGCGGCCTCGCTCCAGCAGCAGGAGACGGCGGTCTTCCGTGACCCGCCGGTCAAGGGCGTGGCGCGGCGGATGCTCAGCCGCGACGGCCGCACGCTGGTCAGCGCCAGCGAGGGCGGGGTCAACGTGTACGACGTGCGCACCGGCAGGCGTACGGCGAGCTGGCCCGGGATGACGGTCAGCGGGGCGATCGTGGGCCCGC
>NZ_JBFAMX010001135.1:0-1715 GCF_040659615.1 Nonomuraea sp. NPDC049784 | reverse complement strand
GCCGCCGAGCTCGCGCAGTTGCTGACCGCGGTCGGGCAAGTGCCACCACCTCCGCATCTGCCGGTCGACGGCGGGCTGGCATTCCTGGACGAGGCCGCCCTCGGCTTCGTCATGCTCCATCGCGACGATGCGGACCTGGCGGCGGCACACCACCGGTTCTCCACCGCCCGCCTCGCCCTGCACCGGACTCAGGACGACCGAGCGAAGCGGCAGGGGTGGCAGGAAACGGCCACCGCCGCCGCACACCTGGCCGACCTCCTGACCGCGTTCGGGGACGAACGTGTGGGCAGGTGCACGAGGCAGACCGTCGAGGGCTGGGAGTGCTCAAGCCCGCTCGACCCGGTCACCGGGCGATGCGCGATGCCCCGCGCCACGTACGGCTTCTGGTTCAACGTCACCAGCGCCCCGCACCGCTTCGACGGCGAGGACACCATCACCGCTACCGTCGCGCGCCGGGCGCGCGCTGGCGATCCCGTCTGCCGGTGGATCGCGGACGACCCCGCCGCGCTCGCCTGGGTGGCCGACTCCTACGCCGCGGCGATCCGTGCCGTCCTGCCGGTCGGAGTGGAGATGCACCCCGCACGGTCGGATCGAGATCCCCCGATCGGTGAGGAATTCATCGGCCCGGCCCACCTTGACGATTGCAGCTGGCCCGCGACCTACCCCCGCACCCCCGCCGGCGGGCTGGATCTGCCCACCCTGCTGAGCCGGATCGACCTCGGCCAACTCCTTGTTCGCGCGCCTCGCCCCGCAGACCCTGATGACTAACCGCCGCCGTGGGGACATCCGACCCTGGCGACGCCCGTGCCATCGCCCAGGGCAGCATGAGCGGCCTGACCGACATCAAGCACGCTCAGTTCGCCGTGGTGCTGCAGACCATCAGAGCAGCCGGCTCCGGCCTGGAGGGATCGCGCGAAGGCCAGGAACGCGCCGACAGGCTGTGAATCGCGCTCCCGGGCATGTCCTCGCGCGAGCGTCGTTATGACGGGGGCACGAAGGAGAGCCGAGATGCTCACGTCGCGGCAGGAACCCCGCCCCTGCCGGACCCTCCGCCAGCCCGCGAGCCCCGCGATAGCGGAGCATGGCCAACGACCGAGAAGGAGATCATGGACGTCACCGCGCGCATCCTGACGGTCCTGCTGGAGCTGCCGGAGGACCACCTCGGCCTGTCACCGCTGGAGATCTGCGATCGAGCCGAACTGCCGATGGGTACGATACATCCCCAGCTGGCCCGTCTGGAGGGGCTGGAATGGATCACCAGCGCATGGGAAACGGGCACGCCGCCGCCCGGCCGCCCCCGGCGACGGCTGTACCGGCTGACGCCATTCGGTCGCGCCCGGGTACGGCAGGCCCTGGGCCACTACGACTCCGTGCCGGATGAGCTCCCTGCCGATCCCCCGGACACGCGCCCGTCGCCGCCGATGAACGTCTTCGGACACGCGCCACCACAGCAGGTGGCGTCCCTCCAGATCAGAGCACCGCTGGCCCGGATCAGCTTCGCCATTCTCCCTAGGGCTTCAGCCCGAGATCTTCCGCGAAAGAGAGATCGATGATGACCACCCGCGAGCGGGCTTCGCGCCGGGGCCGTCCCCTCCTGGGGTGGCTCAGCAATGGGCAGAAGGCCACCCTGGCCCGCGGCGCGGCCGGTCAGGCCATGGAGTCAGCCCATCCGATCACCTTGCGCTGGCTGGAGGCCCGCCAGCTCATCCGGCGCC
>NZ_JBFAMX010001134.1:0-1715 GCF_040659615.1 Nonomuraea sp. NPDC049784 | reverse complement strand
CCGCGCGATGGCCAGGCCCAGCCCCGTGCCGCCGGCGTCGCGGCTGCGCGCGGCGTCCAGGCGGGTGAAGCGCTCGAAGATGCGATCGCGGTCGTCCACGGCGATCTCCATGCCGTCGTTCTCGACCGCCAGGACCGCCGTGTCGTCCCCTTCCTTGGAGACCTGGACCCGGACCCGGTGCTCGGCGTGCCGCTGGGCGTTGTCCAGCAGGTTCGTCAGGACCCTGGCCAGCTGGAGCCGTACGCCCTCGACCACGACCCCCTCGTCCATGTCCACGTGCACGGGCACCTTGTCGCAGCGCACGGCGAGTTCCTGGAGCACCAGTTCGGCGAGGTCCACCCGCTCCTTGACCACGTCCACCCGGGAGCCGATCCTGGCCAGCAGCAGCAGGTCGGTGATGATCGCCTCCAGGCGGTCGGTGTCGCGCAGCGAGCTCTCCACCAGCGCCTCGATGTCGGTGTCCTCCGGGTAGAGCTGGGCGCTCTCGAGCTGGGCGCGCAGCCCGGCGATCGGGGTACGCAGCTCATGCGAGGCGTCGGAGGCGAACTGGCGCTGCTGCTGGGCGGAACGTTCCAGCCGGGCCAGCGTGCCGTTGACGGACTTGGCGAGCAGGGCCACCTCGTCCTGCCCCGGCGGCTGCGTGACCCGGCGGCTCAGGTCGCCCGCGTGCACGGCGTCCAGTTCGGCCCGCATGGTCGCCACCGGCCGCAACGCCCGCCCCGTGACCAGCCAGGTGGCCCACGACGCCAGCGCGATCAGGATCCCGACCTGGGTGAACACGACCACTTCCAGCGTGCGGCTGGTGAGCAGGTCGGGCGTGCTACGGCCCGCGTAGACGACGGGGGAGTCGGAGAACATGCTCACCCTGACGGCCGTGAGGTGGATGCACTGGGTCGGCAGGCAGTTCGTCATGTTGATCAGCCGGTTCTCGGCCGTGGGGCGGATGTCGCTGAGCGGCGGCAAATTCCTGGCCGCGTCGCTGCTGGCAAGGATCTGCCCGTCGGGTCCGACCACCTGGATCAGGGGGACCGACGGGTTGGGCACCGGGATGGCGGCCCCCATGGGCAGGGCACCGCCACGCATCTCGTACGCGATCCGCTCGGCCGTGTCCCTGGTATCGCGGAACACGCTGGACGACATCAGCGATCGGGTCACGATCACCCCGCCCACGGCCGCCGGGATCAGCACGAGGGCGGCCACGGCCGTCGCGATGAGGGTTACGCGTCCCCGCAGGGATCGGGCCCACCAGGGTGCCACCCTGGCAGGTTACCGAGCGTGATTACCGGCATATGCCGCGTTAATGGAAAGATTCCACCAACCCGTGTCAGCGCTGGACCCAAATCGTGGTGTCCGGCGGGATGGTTCCGTCGTCGGGCAGCGGGCCGCTGGACAGCAGAATCTCGCCGCCCAGGTCGAGGCGCACCGGCTCCTCGCCCGTGTTGAGCACCACGACCAGCCCCGGATCACGCTCGATGGCCAGCACGTCCTTGGGGGAGTCGAGCCAGGTCAGCGTGCCTCCGCCGAGCGCCGGGTGCTCCTTGCGGAGTCTGAGCGCGGCCCGGTAGAGGTTCAGGGTGGAGCCGGGGTCGTCCTCCTGGGCCTCGGCCGACAGCGGCCCCCAGGAGCCGGGGATCGGCAGCCACGGGTTGCGCCAGCCGAAGTCGCCGGAGGCCGTCCACGGGATCGGCACCCGGCAGCCGTCGCGGCTCTCGCCG
>NZ_JBFAMX010001133.1:0-1731 GCF_040659615.1 Nonomuraea sp. NPDC049784 | reverse complement strand
CGCTTCACCGACCCCCACCTGCTCGACCTCCGCAGGCAAGACGGCGGCCACCTGGCCTTCAGCCACGGCATCCACCAGTGCCTGGGCCAGCAACTCGCCCGCGTCGAGATGCGCGTCGCGCTCCCCGCACTGCTCAACCGCTTCCCCACCCTGCGCCTGGCCGTACCGGCCGAAGAGGTCAGCCTGCGCCCGGAGACCGCCGACATCTACGGGGTCAAGAGCCTCCCGGTCACCTGGGACGCGTAACCACGAACCGATAACAGGCGAGAGCTCGTACGGGCCGGACGTTTCACCGCCTACATATCACTCGTGCGATGCTGACCAGCACCTGTCGTCCCATCCCGCGCTCCCTTACAGGTCGGGATGTCCGCTGCGGATTCACCGCGGCTCACGCGAACCTCGTGCCGCGCTCGAACAGCCGGAACAGACTTCATCAGCGACCTCTCCCTGAGCGGGACCACCCAGTACGAGCCGGAGCGAGACGACGGCATGGGCTGGCGGCCGGGTGCGCCCTTCGACAAAGAACTGCTCGTGCTCCTCGCACACCACTCTTGCTGCGCCGATCCAGTAACGCGGACCGCCCCGGTCGATTCGACCGTACGTCTTCTCGAGAAGTCTCAGCTCTCAAGAAAGGAATACAGCATGGCAGACACGACAAGCGGGACGCCCGAACAGGGACACGTCGGGCGCCGGACCGTGTTAAGGGGCAAGAAGAGAAGCGGGTAGCCCGGCTCCACGACGCCGCCCCGTTCAGCGTGGAGGAGCTGCTGGCCGGGCTGATCGCAACTACCGGGCTCGACGCGGAAACGGTCACCGCCTGGGTGAACGCCGTGTGGGCTCCCGGCTCGGTCCAGGCCCGCGCCGGCGAGCTCGGCGGCGCCTTGACCAACGCCGCGTATTACACCACGCGTGCCTGGCGCGCGGCCGAGTTCCCGGCCGCGAACATGCTCGCGGACGCCCGATCGGTGGCGCGAATGTACGCCGCCACAGTCAGCGACATCGACGGAGTGCGGCCGCTCAATCCATCAACCGTCGAGAGGATGACGGCCGTCCAGACCGACAGGACACCGATGCACGGACTGCCGCCGGGCCTGAACCTCCCGGCCGACCGCTCCTTCTACATGTCGCTCGGCTTCTGGCGAGCCTGCCCACCGCTGCCGATGACCGGGCCGGGGTCGTTCGGCCATCCGGGCTCCGGCGGATCGATCGGCTTCGCCGACCCCGACGCCGGTGTCGGCCTCGCCTACGTCACGAACCTCTGGAACTACCGGCCCGACGACCTGCGGGCAGCGAACCTGGCCAAGGCCGTCCGCTCCTGCCTCGGATGACGACAGCCCCCGCGTGACGGAGCTCCAGAAGTCGCTGCAGGAGGTGGCTGACTGGCACGACATCCTCAGCACCCTCGAGACCCGGGCAGGTGTTCTGCGAGTGACACCGCCACGGGCTAACGGAAGGGAGAGCCCGATGACACAGGAGATCCATGTGCAGGGTCTTGAGAAGTCCTCCTCACCGGCGCTGCGCGCGTCCGACGCGGACCGCGACCGGGTCACCGAACTGCTGCGCGCCGCCGTCGCCGACGGCCGGCTCGACCCGGTCGAGTTCGACGAGCGGCTGGACGCGGCACTGACCGCGCGCACCATCGACGAGCTGGCCCCGCTCGTCACCGATCTGATCGCGGTGCCAGGCAGCGCCGCCGCACTCGCGCTGCCGCTCGCCGGGACGCCGGCCGAG
>NZ_JBFAMX010001132.1:0-1737 GCF_040659615.1 Nonomuraea sp. NPDC049784 | reverse complement strand
CTGAAGTTGCGGTTCAGCGTCGCGGGGTCGCTGGTCGACGCGGTGCGGGCGGTGGCGGGGGGCGGCTCGGTCATCGATCCGGCCGTGGTGGAGGCCCTGGTGGCCGACTCCGTCCACGCGCGGTCGTCGCCACTGGCGGCGCTGACCGGCAGAGAGCGCGACGTGCTGGCCCATATCGCGCAGGGCAAGAGCAACGCCGCGGTGGGGGCCGCGCTGTTCCTCACCGAGCGAGCCGTGGAGAAGCACATCAACGCGCTCTTCGCGAAGCTCGGACTGGGCCCCGAACCGGACACCAATCGCCGGGTGATGGCCGTGCTGCTCTATCTGTCCGCGCGGAGCGGGGATGCTAGCACCCGCTGACTGTGGTGGTCCCTCCCTTGGGATGTACGCCGAAAAGGTGGACCCTGGAGACATGAAAGCGGTCGACGTCCTCATCGTTGACGACCAGGCGCTGTTCCGCTCGGTCGCCAGGACGCTCGTCAGGCTGCTGCCGGGCTGGCGCGTGGTCGGCGAGGCCGCGACCGGGGAGGAGGCCTACGACCAGGCCGCCCTGGAACGGCCCACGATGATCCTGATGGACATCAACCTGCCCGGAATCAGCGGGATCGAGGCCACCCGCAGGATCCTCGCGCGGGCGCCCGACATCAAGATCGTTCTGCTTTCGACGTACGCGGCCGACGACCTGCCCCCCGACGCGCGGACCTGCGGCGCGCTCACCTACCTGCGCAAGGACGACCTCACTCCCGCGGCCCTGCGCGCGCTCCCGGTCTGAACGGCTCAGGCCTGCCCGTCCCGGCGCAGGGCGATACGGGCGGCCTGCCAGCCGCCCATGCCGTGGGCTCCCCCGCCGGGCGGCGTGCTCGCGGAGCAGATGTAGAGGCCGGGAACCGGCGTGGCCCACGGGTACGGCGAGTACCGGGGCCGGCGGGCGAACTGCGAGAGCGACGCCTCGCCGCCGCCGATGTCCCCGCCCACCAGGTTGGCGTTGCGGGCCTCGAGGTCCGCGGGACCGAGGGCGTGCCGGGCGAGCGCGAGGTCGCGGAAGCCGGGCGCGAAGCGTTCGATCTGCGCCTCGATCGCCTCGGTCATGTCCCGGCCGGATCCGTTGGGCACGTGGCAGTAGGCCCACAGCACGTGACGCGACGCGGGGGCGCGCGTGGGGTCGGCCACGGTGGGCTGCGTGAGCAGGACGTACGGCCGCGCCGGATGCCGTCCGGCGGCCACCTCGGCCTCGCTCAGCGCGATCTCGTCGAGGGTTCCGCCCAGGTGGACGGTCCCCGCCCGGCTGACGGACGGGTCGCTCCACGGCACCGGCCCTGACAGCGCCCAGTCGAGCTTGAAGACGCCGGGGCCGTACCGGAAGCGGGACAGGCGGCGCCGGTAGCGGGGCGGCAGCCGGTCGCCCGCGACGGCCAGGACCTGGCGCGGCGTGAGGTCGAGCAGCACCGACCTGGCCGGCGGCAGTTCTTTCAGATCCCGCACGGCCCACCCGCCGACGACCTCCCCGCCGTTCGCCACGAGCCTGGCGACCAGCGCGTCCGCCACCGACTGGGAGCCGCCCACGGCCACCGGCCAGCCGACGTGGTGGGCCAGCGCGGCCAGCATCAGCCCGTATCCGGAGGTGATCGGGGAGCGCAGGTCGAGCATCGAGTGCGCGGCCATCCCCGCGAGCACGGCCCGCCCGCGTTCGGTGCGGAAGAGCGTGCGGCCGAGCACGGTCGCAGCCCTGCCTGCGAC
>NZ_JBFAMX010001131.1:0-1737 GCF_040659615.1 Nonomuraea sp. NPDC049784 | reverse complement strand
GAACTCCCAGCAGCCCGCCGGCTGCGACCATCAGCCTGCCGTACTCGACGCAGCCGCGTAACCCCCGAGAGATTTACGCAGATGACCACTTAGCCCCGGGCGGCGTGCTGGTCAGCTACGCCTCCATGGGCCGGCCAGGACACGTGCTGGCCGACACTGTCCGCGGCGCGCTGCGCAACAGAATGCCGAACCTGCTGCCTGGCAAGCGCACGGCCCTCTGCACGCTGCCCCGGGAGATCTCCGCGGACCGTTCTGACCCCGGTTGCCATAGCGATGAACATATGTTTACTATAGTAAACGTGTGTTCATCACCTTCGGCGGATCTGACCGCCCAGGCCAAGATCCGTAACGCCGCCATCGCGCACTTCGCCCGCGACGGCTTCCAGAAGACGAACCTGCGCGCCATCGCGGCCACCGCGGGGGTGAGCGCCGCCCTGGTCATCCGGCACTTCGGCAGCAAGGACAACCTGCGGAGCGTCTGCGACGAGCACGTCCTGCAGATCCTGGTGAGGAGGGCCCGGACTGCGGCTGACCTGGTCGGCGTGCGGGATCTGTCCCAGGAATACCTGTCGGGCTCGGAGGAGTACCGCCTCCATGTGCAGTACATGGTGCGCGCGATCGAGGAGGACTCCTCCGCGGCCACCACGTTCGTCAACACGCTGGTGGAGGAGACCGAGCAGCTCTTCCGGGACGGGATCGCCGGCGGCTCGATGCGCCAGTCCTCCGACGTGCGGGCGCTGGCCGTGCTCACCGTGCTGGTGAGCCTGGCCACGCTGACCATGGCGCCGCCCCTGACCCGCGCGCTCGGCTTCGAGCGGATGGGCCCCGACGTGCTGCGGCGCATCGGGCTGCCCATGCTCGAGATCTACACCCACGGCTTGTACGCCGACGACACCATGCTCAAAGCCGCCCAGACCGCCTGGGAGGCCCATCAGGGAGACGATCTCTAGCCCTCTCCCCATCACCACACAAGGACATCCATGATGACTGAGACTGATGCCATTTCCATGGCCGGATTGGTCAAGTCGTTCGGCCCGGCACGGGCACTGAAAGGCCTCGACCTCGTCGTACGGACCGGCGAGGTGCACGGCTTCCTCGGGCCCAACGGCGCGGGCAAGAGCACCACGATCCGGATCCTGCTGGGCCTGATGCGCCCCGACGCGGGCGCCGCCCGGCTGCTCGGCGGCGACCCCTGGACACAGACCGCTGAGCTGCACCGCCGCCTGGCCTACGTGCCCGGCGACGTCACCCTGTGGCCCGGCCTGTCCGGCGGTGAGGCCATCGACCTGCTCGGCCGGCTGCGCGGCGGGCTTGACCGGCGGCGCCGGGACGAGCTGATCGAGCGCTTCGACCTCGACCCGCGTAAGAAGGGCCGCACCTACTCCAAGGGCAACCGCCAGAAGGTGGCCCTGGTCGCGGCTCTGGCCTCCGACGCCGAGCTGCTCATCCTCGACGAGCCCACCTCCGGCCTGGACCCGCTGATGGAGGAGGTCTTCCGGCAAACGGTCCAGGAAGTGCGGCGCGCGGGTGACCGTACGGTGCTGCTGTCCAGCCACATCCTCTCCGAGGTCGAGGCGCTGTGCGACCGCGTCACGATCATCCGCGACGGCCGTACCGTCGAAACCGGCACCATGGCCGAGCTGCGGCACCTCACCCGCACCTCCATCGACGCCGAACTGGCCGCCCCACCGGACGGGCTGGCCGGCCTGCCGGGTGTGCACGGCCTGCGCGCCGACG
>NZ_JBFAMX010001130.1:0-1738 GCF_040659615.1 Nonomuraea sp. NPDC049784 | reverse complement strand
CGAGGACCGGCACGTCGGCGTGATCGAGCAGCAACTGCCGGGCGAGCGTCGCGCGGTTGAGCGCCCGGGTGTCGAGAACGGTCATCGGCTCATGCCCCGACGCGCTCGTCGGCCGATCGCCGGTCTGGCGCCGCGGCCGAACATCATGGTGCCTGGGCAGTAGGGGCTGACCTGAATACCGGTCCGCTCCAGCTCGCGCATCTTCACGGTGACGCCGTTCCCCTTCGCTTTCATGCAGGACCCGAGTGGGTGGTGGATCTCGGCCCGGGACCGGTGACACCGGTCAGGACGATGGGCCCGATCCGGCAGGGCCTCGTCACCGCTCAGGTTGATTTCTGCCCGTCGAGCGTCTCCCGCAGGATGTCGGCGTGCCCGGCGTGCTGGGCGGTCTCGGCGATGACGTGCATCAGCACCCGGCGCACGCTGCGCACCGCTCCCGGCTCGTTCCAGGGCGCCTCCGGCAGCGGGTGCGTCGCCGACAGGTCGGGGACGGCGGCGACGATCTCCTCGCTGCGGGCGGCGACCTGCTCGTAACGCGCGAGGATCCCGGCCAGCGTCTCGCCGGGCAGCATCCGGAAGTCGTTCTGGTGGTCGATCGCCCACTGCGGGACCTCACGTGCGGTACCGGCCGCGAGGTCGGCCCAGGTGACGCCGCCGGGCAGGTCGTACCGCATCGCCGACGGGCCCTCGACCACGAAGCGCAGCCACCCTTCCTCGATGGACGCGACGTGCTTGATCAGCCCGCCCAGGCACAGCGCGCTGACCGTCGGGCGCTCACCGAGTTGCTCGTCGCTGAGCCCGCGGACGGTGTTGGTCAGGGCGGATCGCGCGGTCGCGAGCGCGGCGAGCAGTTCGCCCCGCTCGGCATCGAGGGGTGAGGGGGACGTGGTGGTCACGGAGTTCAGGCCTTTCGGGTAGTTGTCATTGACTGGCACGCGACAACAGTCCCAGGCGAAGCGGCCAGGGAGTGACCGCTTCTCAGGGCAATATGGGGGTCATGCCGAAGACTTCAGCGCGACTGCTGTCGTTGCTCTCGCTGCTCCAGGCGCGCCGGGACTGGCCGGGGGCGCTGCTGGCCGAGCGGCTGAACGTCAGCCCGCGCACCGTGCGCCGTGACGTGGACCGCCTGCGCGAGCTCGGCTATCCCATAGTGGCTTTCAAAGGGCCCGACGGTGGGTACAGGCTCGACGCCGGCGCGGAGCTGCCCCCGTTGCTGTTCGATGACGAGCAGGCCGTCGCTCTGGCCATCGCGCTCCAGATCGCCACCACCGCTGGTGCCGGCATCGAGGAAGCCGCGGCGCGCGCGCTGAACACCGTCCGGCAGGTCATGCCCGTACGGCTGCGCCGCCGGATCGACACCCTCCAGGTCACCGCCGTCGAGCGGCCCGCCATCCGACCGGACCCGCAGGTCGACAGCAGCGTGCTCATGGCACTCAGCGCCGCCGTCCACGCCCGCGAGGTGCTGCGCTTCGACTACACCCAAGGTGCCGACGCCCAGTCCCCGCCGCGCCGGGTGCAGCCCCATCACCTCGTCACCTGGGGCGGGCGCTGGTACCTCGTCGCCTGGGACCTCGACCGCGAGGACTGGCGCACCTTCCGTGCCGATCGGATCAACCCGCGCACCCCTACAGGGCCCCGCTTCACCCCGCGCGAGCTGCCCGGAGGTGAGGTGGCCGCCTTCTTGGCCGGCAGGTTCCGGGGCTCGGAGGGCTCCGGCGACTGGCCCTGCCGCGGCGAG
>NZ_JBFAMX010001129.1:0-1740 GCF_040659615.1 Nonomuraea sp. NPDC049784 | reverse complement strand
AGACCGGCTGGGCGGCGACGGCGGACACCCGGGTCAACCTACCCGCGCTCCCTGAAGAGATGCTGGCACCCCGAAACGCCGTGCCCAGGCGCCCTCGGTACGCTGGTGGGCCCGTGGCGAGAAGGAGACTGAGCATGACCGTCGCCGTCCATGTCGGACCCGAGCCGGTGCCCGTGCTGATCGACGCCGTGCGGCGGGCGGGCGGCAAGGTCGTGCCGCTGGAGGAGGCCGAGGCGATCGTCTACTACGGCGGCGGCCCCGAGGAGCTGCGGTCGATGCTCCACGACGGCATCCGCTGGGTGCAACTGCCCAGCGCGGGCATCGAGCGGTTCGCCGACGCTGGGATCATCTCCGAGCACCCGGTCTTCACCGCCGCCACCGGTTCCTACGGCATGCCGGTGGCCGAGCATGCGCTGGCCATGATGCTGGCGGCCGCGCGCGGCCTGCACCGGTCGGCGAGAGCCACGAGATGGGAGCGCAGCGAGTCCAGGGAGTTCGCGGGCTCGACGGTCGCGATCGTCGGCTTCGGCGGCATCGGGCGGGCGCTCATCCGGATGCTGGAGCCGTTCGGCTGCCGGGTCCTCGCGGTCACCGACAGCGGCGAGGCGCCCGGCGCCGACCTCGTGCTCCCGCGTGCCCGCTACCGCGAGACGCTGCCCGAGGCCGATTACGTGGTCGTCTCGGCACCCGCCACGCCGGAGACGAGGGGGATGTTCGGCAAGCGCGAGTTCGAGCTCATGCGCGAGGACGCCTGGCTGGTGAACGTCGCCAGAGGCGGCCTCGTCGTCACCGACGAACTGGTTGATGCGCTGCGCGCGGGCCGCATCGGCGGCGCGGCACTCGACGTCACCGACCCCGAGCCCCTGCCCGACGGACATCCGCTGTGGAGCCTGGACAACGTGCTCATCACGCCGCACTGCGCGAACCCGCGCTCCTCCTACTGGCGTGGCCTGGCCGAGCGCGTCACCTCCAACGTGCGGCGCTTCAGCGACGGCGCCCCGCTGGAGGGCGTGGTCTCGCCGTCCCAGGGCTTCTGAGGCGCGCCGGACGCCGGGCGGCCCGCCGTCAGCGAGGCCGGCGGGTCAGCCCAGGTTGAGCCGGGCTCCGTTGCTCAGCCCCGAGTCGTGCACCTCGAGCCCGGCCGCGTCGAGGCTCTTCGGCAGCTCGAACACCAGCGCGCCGATGAACGACTGGCCGGCCTCGATGCGGATCGGCGTGATCTCCTTGCCGTCCTTGTCGAGCAGCTTGGTGCCGCCGTGCAGCTCCTTGTTCTCGTCGATCAGCTTCTGCTGGCCCGGGTAGAGCACCCTGGCCTCCTGGCCGACGTTGCTGACCTTCACCCCGACCTGGCATGTGCGCTTGGCCGCCGATCTCGCAGGTTTGGGGCACTTCGTGCTCGTCACGGCGAAGCGCAGCTTGCCGTCCTGTACCGGCCCGTCCTCGCCGACCGCCGGGGAGCGGAACGCCCACGCCAGCACGAAGATCAGCGCTACCAGCAGCACGACCGCGATGACCAGGGCGGTCAGGCAGCCCGTCAGCACGCCCCGCTTGCGCTTGGCGGGCGGGTAGCCCGGCATCGGCCCCTGGCCGGTGGCCGAGTGGTGGGGCAGCGGCCCCTGCCCGCCCTGGTGGTGGGGGAGCGGCCCCGGGCCTGTCAGGTCCGGATGTGGCCCGCGCGGCCCCGGCACGGGGCCGGTCCGCTCCGGGTGGGGAGCCGGCGGCACAGGCCCGGTCCGCTCG
>NZ_JBFAMX010001128.1:0-1751 GCF_040659615.1 Nonomuraea sp. NPDC049784 | reverse complement strand
GTGCCGCTCCGCCGTACCCGACCTGCCCAACATGTCGTACGGACCCCCAGATACTGTGCGTCAAGTAGCCGCTCACACTACTTGAAGTACTTGCCGCACGACCGAGAGTCACCAAAGATAACGGGAGAAGCGCGGTCGCCCATAGCACCCAGGCCCAGAGCCGCACACAAACGCACGGCAGACACCCGGAGCCCACGCCGCCCTACAGCGCGACCCAAGCGAGCACATCATCGTGCAGGTACTGAAGCGAAAACCGCAGGCATCGCCCGGCGTGAGGATGTTGCACTCTCGGCCGACTCGGGATGCCCGGAATCGCGCGCTGTGGCGGGCGCATGGCCTTGACAGTACCCGTTGGCGACGATCAGCCGTCCACGGGCAGCAGTGTAGGCAGCGGGACGCGTGGCGAGGATCACGCCTTGGCACGTCGCGCAGATGTCCGGCTGGTCGGCTGTCATGAACGCCCTTTCACGGACGTGGAGCAGAACGGTGCGGGCCACGCTCCGGATCCACGGCTTCTGTCCAGGAAACGATAGCCGGATATCCCGCTGGACAACGGTCGGGTCTTCAACGGAGACATCCTGGACACCCGTCGTTCGGCGGCTTGCCCGGGCAAGCCCTGGATGTTGGATGACGTACGGGCGAAGCCCGTGCCTCTGCGATCTCCCCAATGGATTTCGTCGAAACCCGACGCCCTTTACTTAGTAGATTTCCTAGGAGGCGGGAGCGGGCGGCTGTGCCGCCCGCTCCCGCAAGCACCTCATAAGGAAGGAACGGGCTTCGCCCGTACGTCTTAACTCCAGCCGAACCCCACCTTCGAGCAACCCACCGACGCGGACGTCCTCACCACAGGCCCATGGCCATGGTTTAAACGAGTTAGCCCGCTCGCGGAGGACGGCGTCCACGCGCTCCGGGTCAGGTAGCCGGTGCCGGAGCGGCGGTGCCCGCTGACGGTGACCGAGGCCAGCAGAGCTCCCGCCGGGTGGCCGAGTTCACGGTCGGCCGGCACACCGCGGACCTCGCGGTAGGCCAGGCGCATCGAGCGCACCAGGCAATCGCGGCCGACGTCTGCCTCGTGCGGGAAGTGGTGGAACATGAGGATCCGCTGACACAGCCGGTAGGTACGTACCTCGAACCCGGCGCGGTGGCTGGAGAACGGGTCGTGGCGGCAGCGCCGCGGCTTGCCCCGCTCGTCGGCGGTCGGCGTGTGCTCGTCGTGTTCGCCGTAGTCGAAGACCAGCTCGAACAGCCAATCGTCGGCGAGGTCGCCGTCGCCGCCGACGGGGCCGGACGGGGTCAGGCGGCTGACGGGGTTGCCGTAACGGATGGACTTGATGTACCGGTTGGCGGTGCGCGCCTGTGGCGGCCGGTTACGCTCGTGCGCGGCGTCGAGGTCGGCTCCGTCGTCGCCCTCGGCGGCGTATCGGTAGACCATCGCGCTGCCCCGGTCATCGAAGGACTCACAAATCAGCCAGCTGAAGATCCTGCGGTCCGGGTCATCGGGATCGGCGATTCTGGACTCGGCGTCGCGGCCGTAGACGGTGGTGACGTTGCCGCGATCGATGGACCGCCAGTGCGTCTCACCACTGGCGGTGTCGCTCCAGCGTTCGATGCGGGCGTGTAGTCCCTCGATCCGCGGCCGGTATCGGGTCACCTCATAGCTCTGCCCGTCCACGGTGCGCCGCCTGCGCAGCGGCACGCCAGCAGCGGTGAGCTCGGGCACCAGGTCCTCGGCGCCGGCAAGGATGAACACG
>NZ_JBFAMX010001127.1:0-1751 GCF_040659615.1 Nonomuraea sp. NPDC049784 | reverse complement strand
CCGTCGCCGTCGACGAGGCCGATGCTCATGCCGTACCCGCCGCCCAGCTTCCCGCTCAGGGCGCACAGGCGAGGCTCGTGCAGCGCCAGCCACAGGGCGACGTTGTGGGCGCGGGCCGGCTCCACTCCCTCGACGGCGACGTCGACCGGGACGGCGTCCAGCGCGGCCAGCACGTCGCCGACCTCACGCTGTTCCGGCAGCGCCAGCATCAGGTCGGGGTCGCGGCGCAGCACCACGACCGCCTCGGGCCCGGCGAACGGCCCGCGCATCCGCATGAACCCGCAGGGCACGACCGACAGGCCGGCCCAGTGGTCGCCGGAGCGTTCGAAGGCCACGGACGCCTGCACGCCGCGCAGGTCGAGCGGCGCCACCAGCCGCCCGCCCGCGCCCAGCTGCTCCCGCCAGGCCGGGGCGAGGTCCCACACGCCGACCGTGGCGATCACGCGATCGTACGGGGCCAGGGCGGCGTGCCCCTGGGCACCGTCGGCGCACACCGTCTCGACCTGGGACAGCCCGGCGGCGCCCAGGTTCCGCCCGGCCTGCGCGACGATGTCCTCGTCGATGTCCACGGTGACCACGCGCCCTTCCGGCCCCACAAGGTGAGCCAGCAGTGCCGCGTTGTAGCCGGTGCCCGCGCCGATCTCCAGGACCCGCTGCCCCGGCTCGACGCCGAGCTGGTCGAGCATTGCCGCCATGATGGCGGGCTGCGAGGAGGAGCTGATGGGCCGGCCCTCATCGTCACGCTTGGTGACGATGGGCTCGTCGCGGTAGGCGTCCTCGGGGGCGACGTCCGGCACGAACAGGTGGCGCGGCACGGCGAGCAGCGCGGCGGCCACACGGTCGCTGATTTCCTGCCGCTTCCGCAGCAGCTCCACCATGGCCAGCCTCTGCTCCGCGAAGTCCATGACCTCCATTGTCCACGGGCCTCGCGAGGAAAACTTGGTAACGAACGAGTCAAGAAGGGTTGAGTGCAGAGAGAGGGGGAAGGGCAGGCAATTCCTGAACGTCGACCGTGAGGAGGAGCCGTAGTGCTCACCCTGACAGCC
The DNA here is from genome assembly GCF_040659615.1 of Nonomuraea sp. NPDC049784. Lineage (NCBI taxonomy): Bacteria > Bacillati > Actinomycetota > Actinomycetes > Streptosporangiales > Streptosporangiaceae > Nonomuraea > Nonomuraea sp. NPDC049784. The sequence continues at coordinate 705 of NZ_JBFAMX010001127.1, read as the reverse complement.
AACGCCGCCCAGGCGATCCGCGATCTGACCGCGGCCGCGCCCGAGCCTTCTCAGAGCGGGATCCGTATCTCGTCTCAGGGGGAGGGCTCGAGCTCGCTCACCCTGACGCTGGCCACCGCGCCCGAGCCGGCGGACGAGGTGGTCGAGGCCGAGGGAGCGCGGGTCTACCTCGACCCCGTCGCCGCAACCGTGCTGGAGGACAAGTCCCTGGATGCCGGAGCCGATGACCAGGGGAGCGTGTCCTTCCTGGTCAAGGAACAACCCGCTTGAGCAGGGCGCCCGCCGTGCCGGGGCGCGGCACGGCGGGCGTACCCGTCAGACTTCGCTGAGGAGCTTGTGCAGGTAGCGCAGCTGCTCCTCCGACTGGAAGCCGCCACCGCCCTCGTGGCCGTTCCAGGGCCAGACGCTGATCTCCTTCGGGCCCTGCCAGTGGTTGTACGCGGCGAACACCGTGGACGGCGGGCAGATGTCGTCCATCAGCGCCACAGAGTAGAGCGCGGGCACCTGGCCGCGGGCGGCGAAGTTGAGGCCGTCGAAGTACGACAGCGTGCGGAACACCTGGTCGGCGCTGTCCCTGCGGGTGGAGAGGAAGCGGACCAGCTCCTGGTACGGGTCCTTCCCCGTGATCTCGACGGCCCGCCGGAAGTGGGTCAGGAACGGCACGTCGATGAGCGCCGCCTTGACCGACGGGTGCAGCGCGGCCGC
>NZ_JBFAMX010001126.1:0-1756 GCF_040659615.1 Nonomuraea sp. NPDC049784 | reverse complement strand
CTGGGCCTCGCAGGCCGTCGAGCCGCCCGCCGAGCCGGTGGACCGCGTCGGCGAGATCACCGGCAAGGTCAAGGCGGACAAGCACCGCGTCGAGCTCACCGGGGGCAACGGCAAGGGCCTCGGCGAAGGCGACGACTACTACCTGGACAAGCGTGATATCCAGGACACCCTGCTGTTCGCCAACGAGGTGCTCACCGGCAGCGGGTCGGTCAGCGCGCGGATCGAGCAGGCGCAGGGCCCGGCCGGCGGCGTGATGCTCCGGGCCGACGCGCGCTACATCTACTTCGGCGCGGACGCCTCGGGCAGGCTCGTCCTGCAGAACCGCGACCGCGACTCCCGGCACGACTGGCAGGACGACCGGCGCAGCCCGGTCAACGCGAACATCCAGGGATACACCGCGGCCGAGTATCCGTTCGTCAAGCTCGTACGGGATGCCGACGCGCAGATCGTGCGGGCGTGGGCGAGCAAGGACGGCCGGTCATGGTCGTACGTGGCGGAGCTGTTCACGCCCTTCCCCGAAGGGGTGTACGCCGGGGTCGTGGCGGCCACGGCGGCCACGTTCACCGACGTCACGGTGTCGCCCGACCGCGACGGGACGCTCTACGCCCGGGTGGAGCGGGCCAGGGACCGGGTGACGCTGCGCTGGAGCAAGCCGGACACCGCCACCCGGTTCACCGTGTACCGCAAGGATGGCGCGACCGCCGCCTGGCGCCCGGTGCTCTCCAGCGCGCTGACCTTCGACTTCACCGACGAGCCGCTGCGGCACGGCACGCGCTTCTACCGGATCGCGACGATCGGCGCCGACGGTGCCGAGCGGGAGGGCTCGGGCCCGCTGATGGCGACGGCCGAGCCGCTCGCCACGGTGATCGCCGAGGCGGAGAAGCTGCCCGCGGCCGACTACACCAAGGGCAGCCACTACCTGCTGACCCGGACGATCGCCGAGGCGAAGGCGGGCGGCGACGAGGACGAGCTGATCGACCGGATCTACGCCGCCGTCGAGCGGCTCGAGCCGGTCGGCACGCTGCTGAGGAAGGTGACCGTCGAGCCGTCCATGGTGGAGGCGTCCACCGAGCCGTGGGGAGGAGGCGGGACCAAGGCCCAGAACGGCTGGCGCGCCTTCGACGGCGACCTGGCCACCGCCACCGACACGACCACCTCGGCGGGCTCGATCGACGTGCGCCTGCCGAAGGCGGTGGCTCTGGACGCGATCCGCTACCACCCGCGCTCCACGCACGTGACGCGGTTGAACGGCGCCGTGTTCAGGGGATCCGCCGACGGCGGCGCCACCTGGACCGACCTGCACACGGTCAGCGGGGTCGACACGGCGCAGTGGTACTCCGTCCCGCTTTCCCGGACCGCGGCCTACCCGTGGCTGCGCGTCGCCTTCCCGTCGGGCAACGCCAACGTGGCCGAGATCGAGTTCCTGTTCACGATCGACGACCATACCCTGCTCGACCTGCTCATCAAGGAGGCCGAGGCCGTCGACCCGAGCCGGTACACCCCACAACTGACCGCCGCGCTGGAGCACGCCCGCTCAGACCTGGCCGGTCAGGAACAGATCGACGTCGCGGCCGAGCGGCTGCGCGTCGCGCTCGCGAGCCTCTGACCAGGCGGTACGGCTCCCGCCGTACCGGCCCCTTTCCGCCCCCCCGAGGAGAGGTCATGTCCGAACGCAATCCCATCGTCAGCCGCCGTACCGCGCTCAAGACGGGGCTCGCCGCCGGTGCGGCCCTGCTCGTCCGCGCCGAACCCGCCG
>NZ_JBFAMX010001125.1:0-1760 GCF_040659615.1 Nonomuraea sp. NPDC049784 | reverse complement strand
CGTTTCCCCGGTTGCGTCCGCGGGAGTGTGTATGAGATTGACCTGGTCACAGGCGGAGCCGCCGGGCCGCCAGCAGCATCGTGGCGAGCCCGATCGGCACGTTGATCCAGAACACCGGCCGCCATCCCGAGCCGAGCACGTCCGCCCCGATCAGCAGCCCGCCCACCAGCTGGCCCGCGATCGTCGCCAGCCCGAGCACCATCCCGAGCCTCCCGAAGGCGCGGTGCCTGTCGCGTTCGGGGACCAGCACCGTAAGGAACGCGTACACCTGGGGAAACATCAGCGCCGCGCCCAGCCCCTGAGCCAGCCGCGCCGCGATGAGCAGGGTGGCGGTCTGCGCCACCGCGCACGCCACCGAGGCCACGGTGAAGGCTCCCATGCCGGTGAGGAAGACCCGGCGGCGGCCGTACAGGTCGCCCAGGCGTCCTCCGGTGATGAGCGACACCGCGTAAGTGAGCTGGTAGCCGGCCAGGATCCACTGCACCTGACCGTCACTTGCGTGCAGGTCGGCCTGAATCGAGGGCCCGGCGACGATGACGATGAACGAGTCGAGGGTCGCCATGAACGCCCCGACCAGCACGACCGCGACCGCACCCCACGGCGTGGCCGCCTCGGTCCGCTGCTGCGGCCGCACGCTCACGACCGCGCCTCCTCGGCGACTTCGGCGTCGAGCAGCCGTGCGAGCCCCTTGACGATCTCGGTCGCCATCACCGCCTGCCCGGCCGCGGCGAAATGGATGCGGTCGGCGCTCAGCAGGTCCGGACGGTCGTTGACGGGGTGGTCCCACATGTCGGCGAGGACCGCGCCGTGCTCGGCGGCCAGGCCGCGGATGATGTCGTTGACCCTGCGCACCCGCTCGTTCCAGTCCGGGTAGCGCGGAACCACGAACGCCCGGCCGAGGGTGAACGTCGTGAGCTGTGCCCCGGTCCCGGCGGCGAGCTCGAACACTTGTCCCAGGGCGGCCGCGATGGCCGTGTAGTCCGGGTCCGGCCGGAACAGGTCGTTGGCACCGGAGGGGACGTGGACCAGGTCAGGCCCGAACTCGACCAGTCGGTCGATCTGTGTCCGCATCGTCCGCGAGGTCGTCGCGCCGACCTCGGCGAGGTTCAGGTAGGCCAGGTCGGGGTGGACCCGGCGCAACACGTCCGCGACACGATCAGGCCAGCCCAGTGCGGCGTAGCCGGGGCTCGGATCTCCGGTGCCCGCCGACAGGCTGTCGCCTATGGTGGCGAAGCGCCGCCAGGGCGCCCGCGCCAGCAGCTCTCCGGCTCGCGCCGCGGACAGGCAGTAGGGATCGGACTCTTCAATGAGTGATGTGGTTGCTGCGATCACAAACAAACCGTACGATCGTTCGTACGTACTTTGCAAGAGCCGAGGGAGGGCCACGAATGACGACCGAACCGATGCCCGTCGACCAGCGTCTGGCACGCGGAGCGCGCACTCGAAGGACGATCACCCGCCATGCCGCCGACGTCGCCTCCCTAGAGGGCCTGAACGGGCTGAGCCTCGGCCGCCTGGCCACCGACCTGGGGCTGAGCAAGAGCGGAGTCGCGACGTTGTTCCGTACCAAGGAGCAATTGCAACTGGCCACCGTCGAAACCGCCCGCGAGGCGTTTCTGGACGCGGTGGTACGGCCCGCCTCGGACGCACCGCCCGGGGCCGCCAGGCTCCGGGCGCTCACCGAGCGATGGATCTCCTATGCCGAACAGCCGTTGTTCACTGGTGGCTGCTTCTGGGCGGCCAACCTGCCCGAGTTCGAC
>NZ_JBFAMX010001124.1:0-1776 GCF_040659615.1 Nonomuraea sp. NPDC049784 | reverse complement strand
CGATCGGCGATGACCTCGGCCGGCGCGTGCACGGTGACCTTCGCGCGGTAGCGCCAAGCGGCGGCGGACACCCGGCGGGAGACGTAGGCGGCGACATCGTCGTCGGGCAGGTCCCGTGGGGTGAAGCGGGGGCCGGTCGGGGTGCGGGGCCGGATCCGGTCGACGCGGAAGGTGCGCCAGTCGCTCCGCTCGACGTCCCAGGCCAGCAGATACCAGCGGCGGCCCCAGATGATGAGCCGGTACGGCTCGACAGTGCGCACGGCGGCCGCGCCGGCGTGGTCCTGGTAGTCGAAGCGGAGCCGTTCCCGGTCGCGGCAGACCGCGCTCAGCGTGGTCAGGATCGACGCATCGATGTTGGGGCCGTCGTCGTCGCGGGGCACCGGACCGTGTAGACCTGCAGGGTGTTGACCCGGCGCCGCAGCCGCGACGGCAGCACCTGCTCCAGCTTCGCCAGCGCCCGCAACGACGCCTCCTCGATCCCCGCGATGGCGCCACCGGTCGCGGTCCGCAAGCCGATCGTGACGGCGACCGCCTCCTCGTCGTCGAGCAGCAACGGCGGCAGTACGGCACCGGCGCCGAGCCGGTAGCCGCCGGCGGAACCGCGGGTGGCCAGCACCGGGTAGCCGAGGTTGCGCAGGCGCTCCACGTCGGCGCGTACGGTCCGCCCGCTCACCCCGAGGCGTTCGGCGAGTTCGGCGCCGGTCCACTCGCGTGGGGTCTGCAGGACTCCTACCCCCAGTTCACCACGACCATCGACGGGCAGGACGTGCACTTCCTGCACGTCCGCTCACCCGAGCCGGACGCCACCCCGCTGCTGCTCACGCACGGCTGGCCGACCACGATCGTGGAGTACCTGGACGTGATCGGCCCGCTGAGCGATCCGCGCGCCCACGGCGGCGACCCGGCCGACGCCTTCCACCTGGTGATCCCGTCCATCCCCGGTTTCGGCTTCTCCGGGCCCACCACCGAGCGGGGTTGGAAGCGGTACCGCATCGCCAGGGCGTGGGCCGAGCTGATGCGCCGCCTCGGCTACGAGCGCTACGGCGCGCACGGCAACGACGCCGGCTCGCTCATCTCCCCCGAAGTTGGCCGCCACGATCCCGAGCACGTCATCGGCGTGCACGTCACCCAGATCTTCTCCTTCCCCTCCGGCGACCCGGCCGAGCTGGCCGGCCTGTCGGAGGAGGACCAAAAGAAGGTCCAGTTCCTGCAGTGGTGGACGGACAACAGCGGCGCCTACGACAAGCTGCAATCCACCGCGCCGCAGACTCTGGCCCACGCGCTGGCCGACTCGCCGGTGGGGCAGCTGGGCTGGAACGTGCAGATGCTCGGCCCGAACCTCGACGCGGACTACGTGCTGACCAACACCATGATCTACTGGCTCACCAACACCGCCGCGTCGGCCGCGCGCCTGTACTACGAGGACTTCCACGCCACCGACAAGCCGGCCGAGCCCACCACCGTGCCGCTCGGGCTGGCGAACTTCGCCTGGGACTTCCAGTCGATCCGCCCGTTCGCCGAACGCGACCACAAGAACATCGTGTCCTGGCACGTCTACGACACTGGCAGTCACTTCGCCGCGCACGACGTGCCCGGCCTGCTGGTCGACGACATCCGCGGCTTCTTCCGCCAGCTGCGCTGAACCGTGCCGAGCAGGGGTGGGGGGGGGGGGGGGTTTGGCCGCGGCCCCCCCCGCGTTGTTAAGTAAGGGGGGGGGCCCAGGACACCCCGACCCCCCCCCCCCCCCAACCCCCCCCCCCCCCACCCCCGGAGGGG
>NZ_JBFAMX010001123.1:0-1777 GCF_040659615.1 Nonomuraea sp. NPDC049784 | reverse complement strand
ACGCGAACCGCGCCAGCCCGAGCGCCGAGGCCGTGCCGAGCGCCAGCCGCGCCGCCTGCCACGCCTCGCCCTGCGCCATGCCGCCCCCAAGATAGAACCGCTCGGTACGATCCGTGCCAGGCTAGCATCCCATCGAACCGAGCGGTACCATCTCGAGCGGACCAACCCGGGGTGCGGCCGGAATCCGGCAGAAAGACATCGCGATGTGACCGGCTTAGGCGTCCGGGCGTGCTGCTGCCCGCGCACCGCACCTCCGGCTGCAAGGCACTGCTCGCGGAGCTCTCCCGCGAGGAGGCCCGCGCGCTCTACCCCCGCGACCTGCACCGGCGACCCGGCAACCGCGCGTGCCACCCTGGAACGCCAGTGCCCGCTGCCCCCGCGCGCGGCTGTCCGACCTCGCCACCGCGGTCACCTGCGTCGCCACCACCGCCAGCCCCACGCTCCGGTCAATCTGACCAAGACCACGGCGATCTGTCCAAAGCAGAGGACAGGTTGCTGCTGCTACCCCGGGCAGTCCCGGGGGCTGACGCCCTGCCCGGCACCGACGACGGTGACCTGGGCAGGGCTTTCCGGCGCCGTGGCGGCGGTCGTGCACACGATCTGCTGGACGGCCAGTGTGGACAGTTCGCTGGCCGGAGTGGACAGGGTCACCTCCAAGTGGCCGGACGGCTTGGCGGCCACCTCGAACGGGCCCGCTTCGGGCGGGACGTCGGTGGTGAATCCGTCCGCCTGTTCCATCGCGGTGGGTCCGGCTGCCAGCAGCGCGAGCGTGTCCGTGAGGAACATTGGACGACCACCGGGCCGCGTCACCGCGCTGAGCCGGCCGTTCTTCACCAGGTAGAGGGTGATCTTCATGGTTGGTGCGACGGCTCCGCTCGGCGGGTCGCCGGCGGGGATGACGTCGCTGGGCCGCACGCCGCAGCCGGCCACGGCGACGAGCGATACGAGGCCCGCTGCGAGCATGCGGCGGGCGAGCCCGGTCCTCACTCGGGGCCTCCGTCCGGATCGTGTGCCCGGCGTGGCAGGCGCAGCGTGAACGTGGCGCCGCCGTCCGGGGCGTTGGTGACGGTGAGGTCGCCTCGGTGCAGACGCGCGTTCTCCCGCGCGATGGCCAGGCCCAGGCCGCTGCCCTCGGACCTGGCCCTGGCCGCGCTGGCCTTGTAGAACCGGTCGAACACGTGCGGCAGCACCGCCTCGTCCAGCCCCAGTCCGTGGTCGCGGACCTCGAGAGCAACCCAGTCCGCGTCGGCGCGAAGCCGTACCGACACCGGCGGTTCGCCGTGCCGCAGGGCGTTGCCGACCAGGTTCGCGAGGATGACGTCCACTCGGCGCGGGTCCAGCCGCGCCGTCACCGCGGCTGGAAGCTCGGTGTGCACCGACTCCGACCAGCCCCGGACACGCAGGGTCGCGCGCACCAGCTCGGCCACGTCGACCTCGTTCAGCGCGAGGGCCGCGACGCCGGAGTCGAACCTGCTGATCTCGATGAGGTCGTTCACCAGAGCGGTGAGGTTGAGCGTCTCCTGGCTGACCAGCCTGGCGGCCCTGCCGGCGGGCTCGGGCAGCCGGTCCGCCTCCTCCTCCAGGACGTCGGCGACCGCGGCGAGGGCGGCCAGCGGGGTGCGCAGCTCGTGGGACACATCGGCCACGAACCGGCGGGCGTCGGCCTCCATCTCGCGCAGCTGCTTGACGTGCCGTTCCAGCTCCGCGGCGGTGGTGTTGAACGTGCGCGCCACCTCGGCCAGCTCATCGGAGCCGCGGACCGCGATCCTGGTCCGCA
>NZ_JBFAMX010001122.1:0-1781 GCF_040659615.1 Nonomuraea sp. NPDC049784 | reverse complement strand
GGGGTCGGCTGGTAGGACGCGTGGAAGAGGTCGGCGGTGTCGTCCGGCAGCAGAGTCCAGGCGGCGGCGAGGTCGACGGCCGGATCGCCGGCGAACAGGGCGCCGAAGTCGATCACGCCGCAGAGGGTGCCGTCCGCGGTGAGGACGTTGGCCGCATGCAGGTCGCCGTGGAGCCAGAGCGCGGGGCCTGCCCAGCCGGGCGCGGCGGCGGCGTCCCAGATCGCGCGGACGGCGTCCGGGTCGGGGATGAGCCCCCGCTCGATGGCCTCGGCGAGCTGTTGGGCGACCCACTTGGAGGAGCCGGCCAGCGGCCCTCCTCGACCCTGGCCGTCGGTGTCCACCTGTTCGGGGGCGGGTTGGTGAAGAGCGGTCAGGAAGGCGGCCAGGGCGGTGGCCGCCTCCGCGCCGCGCGTGACGGGGGCGCGGTCGGCGGGCTCGCCCGGCAGCCAGGTGGTGACGATCCAGGGGCGCGGAAACCGCGGTGAGGGCTCGCCGAGGCGCTGCGGGACGGGAACCGGCAGCGGAAGACGCGGGGCCAGGACGGGCAGCCAGGTGTGCTCCTTGAGGGGGTCCCCGTAGCTTTGGCCGAAAATACAACAGATACGCCTCTTGCCTGCGTTGACAGGCAGGGCTCGGGGCCTGGCCCATCAGACTGAGACCTCTGCATAAGCGAAGGTGGTAGGCATATCTGTTAGATCCTGCGCCATTACTACCGGGACCCCGGGATGTCGGCGCGAATCCGCCGGGCGACCTTTCCTCAGCGGGACTTCCCGGCCCTGCCAGTCCATGGCCGCCTTGACGCAGCCGGCCGGCGAAGAGGCCCTCGTACAGCCTGCCCGGAACAGGGAAGGGCGAAATGGACGTCGATGATCTCAGTGGCGGAGGTCTCCCGTGATCGCCATCTTCCGTTCCTGGCCTCTGGGGCTGCCCTCGCGTTCGCGAGGGTTGCCTCAGGTTGGCTTGTCCGCCCACTCGCGCGCGGCGCGCATGATCGCGCGTCGAATGGGTTCGTAGCCGGTGCACCGGCAGATGTTAGAGCCGACCAGAGCGGCGACGCGCTCCGGGGCGTCGCCGATGCCGGGATCGCGCTCCAGCGCCCCGGCGGCCACCATCAAGAAGCCCGGCGTGCAGAAGCCGCACTGCAGGGCGTGCTCGGCGGAGAAGGCCCGCTGCAAGGGGTGGGGCTCGCCGTCGGGACCAGCCAGCCCTTCCACGGTACGCACCGAGCTGCCGTCGCACTGCACGGCCAGCATGAGGCACGATCGCACGGCCCGGCCGTCGACCAGCACCGTGCACGCCCCGCAGACGCCGTGCTCGCAGCCCAGATGCGTGCCAGTGAGGCGGCAGTCGTCACGCAGCACGTCGGCCAGCACCCGGCGGGGCTCCACGTCGAGCGGGTACTGCTCGCCGTTCACCGTGAGGGTGATCTTCATCGGTGGTCTCCCTCGCTCGCGGCGACTCGCGCGCGCTGGTCACGCGCGGCCTCGCACAGGGTTCTGCCGACCAGGACGGCGATGGCCTGCCGCCGGTACTCCACGTCCGCGTACGGCTCGGCCACGGGAGCCGCGTCCTGCTCGGCGGCGATGCGGCCGGCGCGGGCGAAGCGGTGGTCGCCGGTCACCCGGTGTCCTGCAGGGGGCGCGAGGTCGGCGCCGATCAGCGCCCGCTCGGCGGCCCTGGCCCGCACCGGCCTGTCGGCGCAGTTGACGAGCCCGATCCTGGCCTCGACGATCACCCCGTCGCGTGCGGTGAGCGTTGCCGCCACGGCCACCTGGGCGAAG
>NZ_JBFAMX010001121.1:0-1796 GCF_040659615.1 Nonomuraea sp. NPDC049784 | reverse complement strand
CCGGGCTCGGTCGCGTCGCCGAGGCGCGCGGCGATCACGCCGCGGCTCGGTCGCGATACCGGGAGATCGTCGAGTCGGCTGCCGTGATCGGCGCCTCCACCCCGGACGCGCTCCGCCTGATGGGCCTGCCCGAAAGCCTCGTCGAGGCGGTGATTCTGCTGCGGTGAGCTCCGCCGGGGCGGCCATCGAATAGGTTTTGGTCATGGGCTACCGCGAGGAAGATCCGCACCCCGCCGGCGCCGGCTACACCCCCATGGTCGCTCCGGAGCAGGCCGAGCTCATCCGCCGCTGGCACGAGCGGGCCTACCAGGCCGCCAGGGCCGAGGCCGTCGCCGAGCAGACATTCACCTATCTGGGCAGGACCGTGGTAGTCCCGCCGCAGGTGCAGCCGATCACCGGGATGTCGCATCTGCTGGGCGAGGCCGTCCTGGCCGAGGTGCGGGCGGGAGATCGTGTCCTGGACATGGGCACCGGCAGCGGCGTCAACGCCATATTGGCCGCCTCGACCGCGAAACAGGTGCTGGCGGTCGACATCAACCCCGTAGCCGTCGAGGCCGCACGCGGCAATGCCGAGCGCAACGGCGTCGCCGACCGGGTCGAGGTCAGGCTCAGTGACGTGTTCGCCGACGTCGACGGGCGGTTCGACCTGATCGTCTTTGATCCGCCGTTCCGCTGGTTCTCCCCGCGCGATCTGCTCGAGGCCGCCACCACCGACGAGAACTATCGGGCCATGACGTCCTTCTTCCGTCAGGCCAGAGAGCATCTCACCCCGACGGGCAGAATGCTGATCTTCTTCGGCAGCTCCGGAGACCTGCCGTACCTCAGACATCTGATGGACGAACAGGGCTTCGCCGTAGAGGTCGTCGCCCAGCAGGACCTGACCAAGGACGACCAGTCGGTCAGTTACTTCACCTTCCGCCTGACCTGACCCATGACCTACGGGTGCAGATCAGCAATCAGTCCCCTCCCGAGATGGAAGCCCGCATGACCGTCACTCCCGCACAATTGCGTGCCCTCGCGAGCCGCGCCGAGGCACTCACCGCCGAGGTCCGGGAACTCTGCGGCAGCGTCCCGGCCGGATCTCCCGAACGCGATCACCTTGGGGCCGCCTGGCATGCCGCGGACTGGCTCGCCAGAGGCGCCGAGGACCTGCAGCACGCGGCCGAAGACCTGGCCAGGCTCAGGTCCCAGCCGGTGTGCGGCATCGGGTGGGGCGTCTGCCCCGAGCACGGCAACACGCTGTCCTCCCGCGCCGGCGTCACCACGTGCCGGGTGTGCCGCCTCACGTGGAACTATGACCGGCTCGGCCAGCCGTGCCGCGAGCCGGTGACCTGGAAGGTGACAGACCCGGCCGGGACGGAGACGAAAATGTGCGACGGGCACGTGCTGGGCGCCCGCGCGGCCATGGGGAGCGCCACCTTCACACGCGTCGACGCAGGGGCCGATCAGTCGTGACCGCTTGATCGCGCGGGGAGATCGCCACGGGCGGTCCAGTCCGTGATCGACCTCCCCAGATCGTCGCCGCCCTCAGGTGAGAGCCTGGCGGTGCAGGCGGGCGGCCTTGGCCATGTTCCAGCCCAGCACTCCGGCGACCTTGCCGCCGAGGCGGTACAGGGCGACGAAGCGGTTCTGCTCGGGATCGCCCTCCACGACCTCGACCTCGGCGTCAGGAGACAGGAAGCCGTGGGCCTGGATCTTGACGTCGTACTGGTCGGTCCAGAAGTAGGGGATGGGCGTGTAGGCGCGGTCCTCGCCGAGGATGTTGGCCGCCACGACCTGGGCCTGTTCGACGGCGT
>NZ_JBFAMX010001120.1:0-1810 GCF_040659615.1 Nonomuraea sp. NPDC049784 | reverse complement strand
TACGACGCCGCGGCCGCCGCGGCCGCGCTCGACGCGGCCGGGTGGAAACTCGGCGCCGACGGGTTCAGGGCCAAGGATGGCAAGCGGCTCAGCCTGCGCTACATGTACGCCACCACCCGCGGCCCCGGCTTCCAGGCCGCCGCCGAGTACATGGCGGAGGCATGGAAGAAGCTCGGCGTCGAGGTGAAGCTGAACGGCGTGATCGACACCAAGCTGTCGGAGTCGCTCAACGCCACCCAGGACTGGGACGTCGTGTGGCTGCCGATCGGCGTCACCCTGCCCAGCCAGCTCGTCGGTTTCCTGTCGGGACCGTCCGCCCCCAAGGGCGCCAACTTCGCCCACCTGGCCAACAAGCGCTACGAGGAGCTCGTCGCCAAGGCGAGCAAGCTCCCCGCCGCCGAGGCCTGCCCGATGTGGCTGGAGTCGGAGTCGGCCCTATTCGAAAGCGCCGACCTGGTGCCCGTGGTGGACAACACGGCGCTGCAGGCCGCCAAGGGCGCCACGTTCCGCACCTCGGCCGGGTCCCTGGTGCCCACCTCGATCCGCCTCATGCAAGGAGACTAGTGAGCGACCCCCGGACCACGGAGCGCCCGGGCAGCAAGGCGGGGAGCATGACCGTGCGCAGGACGCTGCGTACGGCCGTGCGCCGGATCGTGCGGTTCGCCGTGTCGCTGGCGGTGCTGCTGGTGGCGTCGTTCGCAATGATCCACCTCATCCCTGGCGACCCGGTGCGCGCCTCGCTCGGGCCGGCCGCTCCGATCGAGCTGGTCGAGGCCCGTACGGCCGCGCTCGGTCTCGACCGCCCCCTGCCGGAGCAGTTCATCACGTACGTCGGCAACGTCCTGACCGGTGACTTCGGCACGTCCTTCCTGACGGGGGAGGCGGTGGGCGACGTCATCGCGGCCCGCCTGCCGAACACCCTGACCCTGGCCCTCCTGGCCACCGCCGTGGCGCTGATCGTGGCTGTGCCGCTCGGCATGTGGGCCGCCGTACGCACAGAGAACGGCCGCAACCGCGGCACCGAGCTGGCCTTCGGCACGGTCACCGGCACCGCCGTGGCCGTGCCCGAGTTCCTGTACTCGATCGCGCTGGTGGCCGTGCTGGCCGTCGGCCTCGGCTGGTTCCCGCCCGCGGGCAAGGCCGGGCCGCTCACGTACGTGCTGCCCGTCGCAGCCCTGTCGGCCGGGCCGATCGCCATGATCGCCCGGATCACCCGCGTCGAGACCCTGCGAGAGCTGGGCACCGACTACGTGCGCCTGGCCCGCGCCAAGCGGCTGCCCGCGGCCCGGCTCCACCTGCGCCACGTGCTGCCCAACACGCTCACGGCCACCCTGACCGTGGGCGGCCTGCTGCTGACCTCGCTGATCGCCGGCAGCGTCCTGGTCGAGTACGTCTTCGCCTGGCCCGGACTCGGTCTGAAGATCGTCGAGTCGATCACGCAGAAGGACTACCCGGTCGCGCAGGCCGTGATCCTCGTGTACGGCGCCATCGTGCTGATCGTGAACCTCGTCGTGGACCTGGTGCTCGGCGCGCTCGATCCCACCTCGGAGATCAAGGAGGTCTCTGCCTGATGCGGGCCAGGACGGCACCGGACGGCCCCCGGGCCGTGGACGGCGGCGCGGAGAAGAAGAACGGCATGCCCGCCAGGCGTTCCCGGGGCGGCGTGTGGCGCAGCGCCCCGGCGCTGATCGGCGGCGTGCTGGTGGTGCTCATGGCGGTGCTGGCCGTGGAGCGGCACGCTGCGCGTGTGCACCGCCAGGATCGCGGTGCGGCCGGAGGCGTCCGGCAGGCCCACTTGGACCGTGCGGTC
>NZ_JBFAMX010001119.1:0-1823 GCF_040659615.1 Nonomuraea sp. NPDC049784 | reverse complement strand
CAAGCAGCTCGCGGTCCGCCCCGCCCAGTGGTGGGAGCGGTCGCTGCTGATCGGCGTCATGCTGCTGGGCACGGCCCTGGTCGGGCTGCTGTTCTTCGTCACCGGACTGTCGTGGGGCGCGCACGTGCCGCTGCCCAAGGGTGCCTTCCTGGTGGCCGCCGACGCCTACATCTTCGTGGGCAGCGCGATGGCCACCTGGGCGCAGGGCAGGGCGCTGGTGGACTTCTGGATCGTGTGGGTGGCCGTCGACCTGGTGGGCGTGCCGCTGGCGTTCAGCTCGGGGCTGGTCGTCTCCGGCTGGGTGTACGGGATCTTCTTCGCCCTGGTCGTCATCGGGTTCGTGAAGTGGCTGCGCGAATACCGGGCGGCCGAGCTCAGCGTGGCGGTGGCGCAATGACCGACATCAAGCTGGACCCGATCGAGCGGGCCATCGAGGACATCCGCGACGGCAAGCCCGTCGTGGTCGTGGACGACGAGAGCAGGGAGAACGAGGGCGACCTGATCTTCGCCGCGGCCAAGGCCACGCCTGACGTGTGCGCGTTCACGATCAGGCACACGAGCGGGATGATCTGCGTGGCCATGGAGGGCAAGGAGCTCGACCGGCTCGGGCTGCCGCTCATGGTCGTGCACAACAAGGAGCGCATGCGCACGGCGTACACGATCACCGTGGACGCCCGCGACGGCGTCACCACGGGCATCTCGGCGGCCGACAGGGCCAAGACCATCCGCACGCTCGCCGACTCCGCGACCGAGCCCAACGAGCTGGTGCGCCCCGGTCACATCTTCCCGCTGCGTTACCGCGAGGGCGGCGTGCTGGCCAGGCGCGGCCACACCGAGGCGGCCGTCGACCTGGCCAGGCTGGCCGGGCTGTCGGCCGCGGGCGCGCTGGCCGAGGTGGTCAACGACGACGGCACCATGGCCAGGCTGCCCGAGCTGCGGCGTTTCTGCGACGAGCACGACCTGGCCCTGGTCTCCATCGAGCAGCTCGTCGACTACCGGCGCCGGGCCGAGAGCATGGTGACGAGGGTGGCCGAGACGCGGCTGCCGAACGTCTACGGCATGTGGCGGGCGTACGGCTATGCCAGCGCGCTCGACGGCGGCGAGCACGTCGCCCTCGTCTTCGGCGACCTGGAGGACGGCGAGAACATCCTGGTCAGGGCCCACTCCGAGTGCCTGACCGGCGACGTGTTCGGCTCGCTGCGCTGCGACTGCGGGGTGCAGCTGGGCCACGCCATGTCGGCCATCGCGGAGGAGGGCCGGGGGGTGGTCGTCTACCTGCGCGGGCACGAGGGCAGGGGCATCGGCCTGCTGGCCAAGCTCAAGGCGTACAGCCTGCAGGACAACGGCAGCGACACCGTCGACGCCAACGTCGAGCTGGGGCTGCCCGTGGACGCGCGGGAGTTCTCCAACGCGGGGCAGATCCTCGCCGACCTCGGCGTCAAGTCGGTGCGGCTGCTCACCAACAACCCGGCCAAGCTCAAGGGCATGGACGGGTACGGCATCAAGGTACTCGGCCGCGAGCCCCTGCCCGTGGCCATGAACCCGCACAACGAGCGATACCTCAAGGCCAAGCGCGAGCGCCTCGGCCATCAGATCTCGGAGGCTTCATGAGCGAGCGTAGCGAGCGACCAAATAGACACAGCCGGATTCCGCTCATGGGGCCGGCGGAGGAGGCCGCATGAGCGAGCGTAGCGAGCGACCAAATAGACACAGCCGGATTCCGCTCATGCGGCCGATGAAGGAGGCCGCATGAGCGGAGAAGGACGGCCGGGCGCCGCGGCGCCTGAGGCCTCGGGGCTGACCGTGGGGGTGGTGGCGGCCCG
>NZ_JBFAMX010001118.1:0-1829 GCF_040659615.1 Nonomuraea sp. NPDC049784 | reverse complement strand
GCTCATGCGCGGCAGGCTCGACGACATCGCGCTGCGCATGCCCGAGGCCCTCGCCGACCAGGCGAACTTCGGCATGGCCAAGACCCTGTTCAGCGCCATCGGCCCGGAGTCGCTCGAGCAGGCGATCGTCATCCCATCCGGCGAGGTGCCCGACCTGGGCGAGGCGCCCTGCGACTGCCCCGCGTGCACGCCGCTGCCCGCCGCCCGGCTGGCCTCGCGGGAGGACCTCCTCGCGGCCCTGGACACCGTCCCCATGCTGGCCGAGGACCCGCTGCCCGACACCGGTGAGCCGCTGGACGCATGGGCGCAGCGGGTCGGCCGGCTCCTCGAAGACGACGTGGACCAGGGGCTCTACGACCTGTTCGACATGCTCTACCGGGTCCAGGTGCGCGTGCCGGTCACCGTGATCCGCGACTACCTCGACGAGTTCGCCGACGACGGCGAGATCGACTTGGACGCCACGCTCGACCACCTCGCCCGGCACGGCATGATCCACGTCGCGGGCGACACCGCCGAGCTCACTCCGCTCGCCGTGTGGGGGCTGCGCCGGCACTACCTGTCGCTCGGGCTCGACGCGCCCGAGGCCCCCGACCTGGCCGAGGCCGACGCGCGCGGGCTCATCGAAGGGCTGCTCGACGGCGTGCCCGCCGAACTCGCCGAGCAGGACATCAGCCGCTGGCTGACCGGCAGGGCGCCGGGCGAGGCCGCGGCCGAGCTGCTGAGCGCGGCCTCGGGCGCGCCCGCCGTGGCCCGCGGCATCGCGATCACCATCGTCGACCGGCTGGGCGCCGAGGCCGAGCCGCAGATACGCGACTACCTCGACGACCAGGAAGTGCGCCCGCACGCCATCCACTGGCTGGCCGCCAGGGGGCTGCCGGCGCCGCAGCTCACCCAGGAGGAGCTGCTCTGGGTCAGCGTCGACATGCTCGCGCTCGCGATGCCCGCGGCCGAGGAGGACCCCGAGAACTTCGCCGAGAACATGGCCGCCTCCGGCCCGCCCGCCCATATGATCGAAGAGATGTGGCGGGTCGACCACCCCGACGTCGTCGAGGTCCTGGAGCTGCTCGGACGCTCCATTACCGACGGCACGGTCGCGAAGGCGGCGCGCAAGGCTGCGTTCAAAGCCCGGTCCCGGGCCATCCGTTGAGTACGCTCATGTGACTGCTGTGCAGTAAGTTTCGTGGGTGGCAAACAACGTCTTCGACCTCTCCGAGCTGCGCAAGCTGATCGATGAGCAGGCCGCCGTGCCGCCACGGCCTCCAGAGGAGGCTCCCGTGGAGCGCGAAGCGCTGACGTTCCCGCCGGTGCTGCCGGCGCCCGACGCGGAGCTGGCGGCGGCGGTGCCCACGGTGCCGCTCGTCGCCGACGCCATCAGGCTCACCACCTGGGCGGGCACCCGCGAGGTGACCCCGGAAGGGCACCTGACCGAGGCGGATGCCGAGGCCGCCGTGCGGGAGCTGGGCCTGCCCGCCTCGCGGCTGCGCCTGATCTGGATCGTCGCCGTCAACACCGGGCTGCTCCGGATCCTCGGCGGCCGCGCCTCGAGGGGGCCGTTGTCGATGCAGCTCACGGTCGAGGCCGCACTGGAGTTCTGGGACGGCGTGGTCATGGACGTGCTCGACCGCGCCGACGAGGGCCTGACGGGCTCCGCCGTGGTCGACGGTCATCTGGCCGAGATGCTCGCCACGATCTACTCCGTGCGCTCCGGCGTCGCCACCGCCAACCTCGCCAGGGGCATACTCCAGTCCCACGAGGTGGCCTGCGAGCCCGGCCCCGTCGAGATGCGCAGGCTCGCCGCCGCGCTGCCCGCCGAGCTGCTGGAGGCGCTG
>NZ_JBFAMX010001117.1:0-1833 GCF_040659615.1 Nonomuraea sp. NPDC049784 | reverse complement strand
TCCGGCGGCAGCCCGGCCAGCGCCTGCCGGACGAACTCCTCGTCCCGCGGCGCCTCCTCGGTGGGCTCGGCGGCGAGCAGCCGCGTCAGCAGCGCCTGCGGATCGACGGGCAGTTCGCGCCGCATCCGCAGCGCGTCGATGGCGAGGTTGCGCGTGATCGTGAGAAGCCAGGTCGGTACGGCGCCACGCCTGGCATCGTAGGCGGCCGCGTGCCGCCACGCCCGCACGAACGCCTCCTGCGCCACCTCCTCCGCCAGCGCCGCCTCGCCCACGATGGCCCTGGCGAGGCCGAACACCCGGGCCTGATAGCGACGCACCAGCACGGTGGCGGCACGCGCGTCGCCCGAGGCCATGCCGGCCAGCAGCGATTCATCCGAAAGTGCCCACAGTCGGTACTACGGGGACGATCATCGTTCTGGCTTCACCGGGGTGAATCCCGGAGCGACGCGCCTTCCGTACAACCGGTATGAGAAAAATCCTCATCGCCCTCGCCGCGAGCGCGCTGCTCGCGGGATGCGGCACGGCCGGCACGGACAGCGCGACAGGCGCCGGCGCGCCGTCCGTGACCATCACCGGCCCGGCGAACAACGCCGACGTCGCCGGGACCTTCCCGCTGGAGTTCACCACCAGCGAGGAGATCGGCCCTCCCGAGTCGGGCAAGCACCACGTGCACGTGTTCACCGACGGGCACACCGATGACTACACCGTCGTCACCGCCTCGCCGTTCCAGATCGCCGGACTGCCGCCCGGCAAGCACACGGTGGGAGTCACCCTGCAGAACGCGGACCACTCGCCCGCGGGCGCCTCGGCCGAGATCACGGTGAACGTCACCGAGGGCGGCGGCCAAACCCCCGAGCCGACGCAGAGCTCCGGCGATGGCTACTAGTGAGCGCTACAACCGCAGGACCAGATGGTTCCACGCGGGCGTCTACCTGGCCACACTCGTGCTGCTCGGCACCGGATGGTGGCTGCTGTCCGGCAGGGAGGGCGACCCGAGCCCGCTCGCGCGGCTGGCCCACCTGCCCGACACCGTCCTGCACACCTGGCTCGGCTGGGCGCTCGCGGCGCTCGCGCTGGCCGGGCTGGTGCTCGGGCGCCGCGCGGTACGGACGTTCGTCGGTGAATCCACGCGCTTCCGCCGCGGCGATCTGGGATGGTTCGCACGCTGGCCCGCCGCGCTCATCACCGGCCGGTTCGGCCACCACGAGGGGCACTTCGATCCCGGCCAGCGCCTGCTCAACCTCGCGCTGGCCACAGCCCTGCTCGCCCTGATCGGCAGCGGCGTGGGGATGGTGCTGCTGCACGGCGGGCCGGTGTTCGCGGTGCTGGTCAGGATCCATGTCTGGGCGACGTACCTGGCCACGCCGCTGATCGCCGGGCATGTGCTGATCGCCGCGGGCCTGCTCCCCGGGTACCGGGGCGTCTGGCGCGCCATGCATCTGGGCGGACGCCTCGACCGTACGGTGGCCTTCCGTCTCTGGCCGGGGTGGGCCGTGCGGCACGACCCGACCGCGCTCGGCGCCTTCGTCCTGGACTCGCTGGGCCCGATCGAGACGGCCGCGGTCGAAGCGCATCTCGGGGAGTGCGCCGCCTGCCGGGCCGAGGTGGCCGAGCTCCGCAGGACGGTGCACCGGCTCCGCACGCACACGCCCGAATGAACCCGCCTGTATCGAGAACGGGCGGTCATTTCCATGACGTGAATTGCGAAATCCCCGGCCGCGATCGCGCTAGGAGCCGGCGGCCAGGCCGTCCAGGGTGACGGTGATGAGGCGGGCGGCGGCGGCGGGTGACACGTGCTCGTGGAGCCAGGCGGCGGCGGAGGTGAGGGCGGTC
>NZ_JBFAMX010001116.1:0-1840 GCF_040659615.1 Nonomuraea sp. NPDC049784 | reverse complement strand
CCGCCGTCGCCGAGCTGGCCCGGCTGGTCGCGAGCGGCGGTGAGGTGGCGGCGGGGGCCGGGGTCGAGCTGAGCCCCGGGTTCGTGTCCGCCCGGCTGGACGGGGTCAGGGGCGACAGGCGCGACGCCGTGCTGGCCGCGGTCCAGGCGCTGGAGCTGGAGGGCCTGCACCGGCTGGGCGACAGGGCGGGGGTGCTGGTGGCGCTGTTCGGCGCGGAGGCCACCAAGCCGGTCGCCGCCGCGGCGGGCCGGGCGATCGCCGAGGGCCGGTGGGCGGCCCTGCGACTCGCGTCGGCGGCCAGCGGCCTCCTGGGCGCCGAGCAGGTCGAACGCCTGCTCCACCTGGGCGCCGAGCAGGCCGCACGCCTGCCACACCTGGACGTGTCCGATCCGGCGCCGGGGCCCGCCGCCTCCACCATGGCCGAGCACCTGGGCCGTGTGCTCGGCACGTACCCGCAGCGGCGGCGGCTCGGCCTCCTCCTCGACCTGTGGGAGCGGGTGGCGGCCCGCCAGGAGGCGGGCAGGCGGAAGGAGCGGCGGCTGGCCACCCAGGGCAAGCAGAGCAGGCTGGAGGAGCTGACCGCCCGCTACGCGCACCACGAGAACGAGTACCTGCTGGAGCGCGTCCGCTTGGACGTGGGTCACGAGCCGTCGCTGGTGGAGGCGGCCCGCTGGTTCCCGAGGCCATATCACTGGACGATGTTCATGAGCCGCGCGATGCACAACGCCATGGCCGCCACCGTGCTCCTGCGTACCGCGATGGCCGTGGCCGACCACGGTGTCCGGGACGGCATCGCCCGCTCCGCCGGCCAGCTCTCCGCGGCCGCCGCGCTCATGGAACCCCACGAGGCGGGCGCCGCGGCGCGCCGGGTCCCCGGGCTCGCCGGGCTCCCCGCCCGTCCGGGGTGCTATGTCAGGGACCTGGCCGCGCGGCTGAAGGCCCCCTCGGAGCCGTACGTGATGCAGCGGCTGGCCAGGGCCGGCGAGTACGCCATGGTGGTCATGAACGCCGTCACCGAGCTGCTCGACGAGGCAGGCGAGCAGCTGAGCGGCTGGTCGATCGGTGGCCTGCGGGAGTGGCGCGCCGCCGTCGGGCACACCGCGCAGCGCCCTCCCGCCGCATGGGCCCAGCCGCCGGTCGCCACCGAACGACGCCCGCTCGACGAGAGGCTGGCGGCTCAGCCCGGCGTGCCGCCGGAAGAGGAGGAGACGGCCGGCGACCTGCTCTGGTTCGCCGACCTGGCCGACACCCTCGCCCAGCTGAACGGCCACGAGAAGGCCGCCGTCGACTACGGCCACATCCACCCGTACGCCGACTGGGACCCCGACCCGGACGAGCCGTCACTGGATTCGATCCCCGCGGCCCTCGCCGGCGCCGCGCAGCTCGTCTCGCTGGGCGGGGAGCCGCCCCGGCAGTGCCGCGACTGGGCGGAGCTGACCGCCGGGCTGACCCGTAGCGTGGAGGTCACGGAGGCGTTCACGACGGTGTTCCGGCTGCCGGCGCCGCTGGCGGCGGAGGACGGCACGATCCTCCCCGGCACGGACGTGCGCGTGGAATGGGCGCGCGACCCGCGCACGCTCGCCCGGTGGTCGGCGTACATGGGCAACTGCATCGCCGGCCCCTACTACGTCGAGCAGGCCGCGAAGGGCACGTGCGCGCTGGCCGCGCTGCGCGGCCCGAACGGACGGATCGTGGCGAATCTGGAGATCCGGCACCGGCGGCAGGGCTGGCAGATCGTCGAGTTCAAGGCCAGGTTCAACGCCGAGCCCGACCAGGGGCTGAGTGATGGCGTGGCGGGCTGGCTGGCGGCTCTCCCGTCGCCTCCGCTCCTCGAGGCGCC
>NZ_JBFAMX010001115.1:0-1842 GCF_040659615.1 Nonomuraea sp. NPDC049784 | reverse complement strand
CGATCCTCGACGGGGCGCTGACCAGGGCCTCCGGCACGGTCCCGCTCGGCACCCTGTTCAGCCTGAGCACCAGCACGTTCGACGTCCGGCCTGGAACGCCGTTCACGGTCAAGGTCACGGCGACCGCGCCCTCTCGCGAGTCGCTGGGCCGGTCGTCGGTGACGCTGGTCGTCCCCGAGGGCTGGCAGGTCAGCGGCTCGGGCGACCTCGGCGGGCTCTCCGCCGGGCGTACCAGGACGGCGACGTTCACCGTCACCCCGGCTCAGGGCACCGGACGGGCGCGCGTCTCGGCCACGCTGACCACCGAGCACGGCCGCGGGTACACCGACCGTCAGGTCGAGGTCAGCCCCGCCGTACGGGCGACGCAGCAGCTCCTCCCCCAGGTGGCCCAGTACGAGAAGTGGACCTCCGAGGTAGGCGTGCCGCAGCTGCGCGGCATCGTCACGCCCGTGCTCACGCTGCCCTCCGGCGGCTCCAGGCAGGTCGGCGTCGTGGTGACCAACGTCAGCGACGCCGCCAAGTCCGGCACCGTGCGCGTCGACCTGCCCGCCGGGTTCACCGCGGACCGCGCGGAGGCCCCCTACACCGATCTGGCCGCCGGGGCCTCGACGACGGTTCCGTTCACCGTCACCAACTCCGACCCCTCGCTGAAGACGTCCAACCAGGGCGGCGACTACGCGTACACCATCAGCGTGGACGGCGCGGTCGAGAGCAAGCCGGCGCTCGAGCTGGTCCCGGCCACCGCCATCCCGCAAGCGTCTCCGTCCGTGGACGGCGTGGAGGGCGACGGCGAGTATCCGGGTGCCGCCCTCGACATCTCGCGCCTGTGGGAGGGCACCGCGTGCTCGTCGGCGGCCGACTGCTCGGGCACGGCCAAGCTCGCCTGGCACGACGACACCCTCCACCTGCTGGTCCAGGTGAAGGACGACGTGCTCGGCACGCGGCTGGCCGCCGCCGACTGCAAGCGGCACTGGCGTACCGACTCGGTGGAGGTCACGTTCGACCCGCGCGGCACGTCCGAGAACACCTCGACCACGTTCAAGGCGGCGGTGCTGCCGGTGACGGCCGAGGGGCCTGCGTGCTTCGAACGGGACGCCGACAACCGTCAGGGACCGGGCGAGCAGACCGCGCCGGGCATGCGGGTGGCCTCGAAGGTCGTCTCAGGCGGCTACACCGTGGAGATGTCCATCCCGATGGCGCTCCTGCCAGGCTCGGTCGACCCCTCCCACCTGGGCATGAACATCCTGGTCTACGACTCCGACACCCAGGACAAGACCGGCCAGACCCGGATCGGCTGGTCGACATGGGGCGGCGTGCAGGGCGACCCGTACCGGTGGGGCGTCGCCACGCTGACCGGCTACCAGCCACCCGCCGACCGGCCCGTCCCCGACCCGGTGATCCCGGACACGGCCCTGTCCAGCCTGGACTCGCCGCAGTCGCTGGAGCAGGCGGTCCGGGTGCACGTGCCGCTCGCCGGCGGGCCCGCCGCCGAGGAGTCGCAGAGCGGCTGGGCGACCTCCGCCTCCACCGGCCAGGACGGAGTGAAGGTGACGGTGCGGGCGAACGCGGCCGGCAAGGCGCACGTGTTCGTCCGGGATGACCAGGGCACGGCGGGCAGCCGTATCGTCACGGTCTCCCGCAAGGGGGCCACGACCGTGACCGTGCCCCTGTCACGCGCCCTCGCCGCCCACCCGACGGTGGTGGCGGGCTGGGAGGCGTCCGCTGGAGGGACGGCGGCCTCGCAGGTGAAGGTGCGCTGAAGGTTGGCCGCCCGTCCCGGCGGGGCGGGGCTGGCGGCGCACCTCACGGTGCTTCTCCCCGCCCCTGTTGGAGGGAGCGGGT